>JAJUFY010000168.1 GCA_029263635.1 Ectothiorhodospiraceae bacterium
CAACTTGACCAGGAAACTTGAGCTCGTCAATTAGTCAAGGAGCCACCATGAGCCGCAAAGTAAACATCTACGACGCCAAGACGCATCTGTCGCAACTGGTACAGGACGCGGCGGATGGCGAAGAGATCGTGATTGCCAAGGCCGGCAAGCCGTTGGCCAAGCTGGTGCCCTACCGGCCGCCAGAGGTGGCGCGGCAACCGGGCAGCTGGCGCGGCCGTGTTCGCATCGCACCCGATTTCGATGCACTGCCGGCCGATGTCGCTGCTGCGTTTCGCGATGATGCGCCCTGATGCGGCTGCTGCTCGACACCCACGCCCTGCTGTGGTGGCTGGCGGATGACCCACAGCTTGGCGCGGCCAGCCGAGCCCGGATCATGGACAGCGCCAATACCGTCTTCGTCAGCGCGGCCAGTGCCTGGGAGTTCGAAATCAAGCGAGCGACCGGGAAGCTGGAAGCCCCGGACGAGCTTGCGGCAACGATCGACAGCAACGGCTTCGAACCGCTGCCGATGATGCTTGCTCACGCCATCAGAGCCGGCCGCTTGCCTCCGCATCACGCGGATCCGTTCGACCGCACTGATCGCCCAGGCGCAGGCCGAGCACCTGGTGATTGCGACCAAAGGCAGCGCTTTCGCCGCCTACGGCGTGCCGTTGTTAGACGCGCTGGCCTGATCTGCGCTCTCACACCATCGTCACCATCTCCTCCGCGCTGGTCGGGTGGATGGCGACGGTGTCGTCGAAGTCGCGCTTGGTGGCGCCCATCTTCACGGCCACGGCAAAGCCCTGCAGCATCTCGTCGGCGTGCGGGCCAAAGATGTGGGCACCGACCACCTTCTCCTCCGGACCGACGCAGACCAGCTTCATCAGGGTGCGGCGCTTGTCGGCCGAGAGCGCGTAGTCCATGGCGATGAAGCGGCTCATGTAGATCTTCACGGCGTCGCCGTAGCGCTCCCGCGCCTCGGCTTCGGTCAGCCCGACGGTGCCGATCGGCGGATGGGTGAACACCACGGTGGGGATGTTCTCGTACACCAGCCGGCGGCCCTCCATGCCGCCGATCACCCGGTCGGCCAACCGGCGGCCGGCGGCAATGGCAACCGGCGTCAGCTGCCAGCGGCCGGTGATGTCGCCGATGGCGTAGACGCCGGCGACGTTGGTCTGCTGGTAGTCGTCGACGGGGATGGTGCCGTCGGCGTTGACGCGCACGGAAGTGTTCTCCAGGCCGAGCCGGTCGGTATTCGGCTCGCGGCCGACAGCCCAGATCACGGTGTCGTAGCCGCCTACGCTGCGGCCATCCTCGGCGTACAGGGTAATGGTGCCGTCGGCGGCGCGCTCCAGGCGGCTGGTCAGGAAATGGCTGAGCACGTGCAGCGTGTCCGCCTGCGCGGCTTCCATGAAGCCGTCGCGCAGCATCTCGTCGAAACCTCTGAGCGGCTTTTCGCCACGCAGCACCAGCGTCGCCTCGCTGCCCAGGTGATGCAGCACCCCGGTCAGCTCGACGGCGATGTAGCCGGCACCGACCACGGCCACTTTGCGCGGTTGGCGGTCGAGCGCGAAGAAGCCGTCGGAGTCGATCGCCAGCTCGCCGCCCGGGATCTGCGGCCGCTTGGGCCGGCCGCCGGTGGCGATGACGATGTGGTCGGCGCTGTAGCGGCGGCCGTTCACCTCCACGGTGCGGTCGTCGACGAAGCGGGCGAAGCCCTCGATCAGGGTCACCCCCTCCCGCTCCAGATTACGGTCGTAGATGCCGTTCAGGCGCTGGATGTACTCCTCGCGGCGCCGGTGCAGATCGGACCAGTCGAGCGTGCAGCCTGCGACCCGGAAACCGTAGTCGGCGGCATGATGCAGGCCCCAGGAGAGGTTGGCGGCGTTCCACATGACCTTCTTCGGCACGCAGCCGACATTGACGCAGGTACCGCCCAATCGGGCCGCTTCGATGACGGCCGCCTTGGCGCCATGCTTGGCAGCGCGCCGCGCCGCCGCCAGTCCGCCACTGCCGCCGCCGATTGCCAGGAAATCGAAATGTTCGGTCATCGTCATCTCTGCTTCTGTGAAACCATTGGGCCTATCTTAACGACTGTGGCCTGAGCGGCCAGGCCGGCTCGGCGGCGGCAACCGCTCTGCGGTAAGCTGTCGGCTTGGCCGGCAAGTGCCGGAGCCGCTTTAAAATGCCGGCCAAAGCCGGCAGCTTAGGCCTTCATCCCCCTACCGACAGAACGGACGATCATGGCTGAGATGCAGAACCCTCTTCTGGACACGGACCGCCTGCCGCCCTTCGCTGAGATCAGGCCCGAGCACGTCGAACCGGCCATCGATGCGCTGATCGAGGAGTACCGTCGAACCCTCCAAGAGCTGCTCGACAAGAACGAGCATTACACCTGGGACAACCTGATCGCGCCGCTGGAAGCGGTTTCCGACCGCCTGTCCAAGGCCTGGTCGCCCGTCGGCCACATGAATTCGGTGGTCAACACCGATGCCCTGCGGGCCGCCTACAACGCCTGCCTGCCCAAGCTCTCCGAGTTCAGCACCGAGGTCGGGCAGAACGAACGGCTGTACCAGGCCTACCAGCAGATCCGCGACTCGGCGGAATACGCCACCCTCACCCAGGCGCAGCGCAAGACCATCGATGACGCCCTGCGCGACTTCCGGCTGGCCGGGGTGTCGCTGCCGCCCGAGCAGAAACAGCGCTTCAAGGAAATCAGCAGCCGGCTGTCGGAGCTGATGTCCAGGTTCCAGGAGAACGTCATGGATGCCACCGACGGCTGGAGCAAGCTGATCGCCGACGAAGCCGAACTGGCCGGCATTCCCGAGACCGCCAAGGCCAATTTCCGGCAGATGGCGGAGCGCAAGGGCCAGAGCGGCTGGCTGGTGAACCTGGAATTCCCGTCCTACTACCCGGTGCTCACCTACGCCGACAACCGCGCGCTGCGCCAGGAACTGTACGAGGCCTACACCACCCGCGCTTCCGAAATCGGCCCCAACGCCGGCAAGTGGGACAACCTGCCGCTGATGGAGGAGATCCTCAAGCTGCGCCACGAGAAGGCGCAGCTGCTGGGCTTCGCCAACTACGCCGAGCTCTCGCTGGCCACCAAGATGGCGGGCTCGACCCGGGAGGTGATGGACTTCCTCAACGACCTGGCCGCCCGCGCCAAGCCCAAGGCCGAGCAGGAGCTGGAGGAGCTGAAGGCCTTTGCCCGCGACGAGTACGGCGTCACCGAGCTGGCGGCCTGGGACATCGGCTACTACTCGGAGAAGCTGCGGCAGAAGCGCTACCAGGTCTCGCAGGAAGACCTGCGGCCCTACTTCCCGGCGGATCAGGTGATTGCCGGCCTGTTCGAGGTCGTGCAGCGGCTGTACGGCCTGCACATCACCGAGGTAAAGGGCGTCGACGTCTGGCACCCGGACGCCCGCTTCTACTCCATCACCGACGAGCGCGGCGAACTGCGCGGCCAGTTCTACCTGGATCTCTACGCCCGCGAGAAGAAGCGCGGCGGCGCCTGGATGGACGAATGCCGGGTACGGCGGCGCACGCCGACCGGCGTGCAGACCCCGGTGGCCTACCTCACCTGCAACTTCACGCCGCCAGTGGGCGATCAGCCGGCGCTGCTCACCCACGACGAGGTGCTCACCCTGTTCCACGAATTCGGCCACGGCCTGCACCACATGCTCACCCGCATCGACGTGGCGGCCGTGTCCGGCATCAACGGCGTGCCCTGGGACGCCGTCGAGCTGCCCAGTCAGTTCATGGAGAACTGGTGCTGGGAGCGCGAAGCGCTGGACCTGTTCGCCCGCCATTACCAGACCGGCGAGAAGATTCCTGACGAGCTCTACCAGCGCATGAAGGCCGCCAAGAATTTCCAGTCGGCCATGCAGACGGTACGCCAGCTCGAGTTCGCGCTGTTCGATTTCCGCCTGCACCTGGAGTACGACCCGGCCCAAGGCGGCCGGATCTACCAGCTCCTCGACGAGGTGCGCGAGCAGGTGGCAGTCGTGCGGCCGCCCGAATACAACCGCTTCCCCAACAGCTTCGGCCACATCTTTGCCGGCGGCTATGCGGCAGGCTATTACAGCTACAAATGGGCCGAGGTGCTGTCGGCGGACGCCTATTCACGGTTCGAGGAAGAAGGTATCTTCAACCGTCAGACCGGCGAGAGTTTCCTGCGGAACATCCTGGAGCAGGGCGGCTCGCACGATGCGATGGAGCTGTTCGTCGCCTTCCGCGGCCGCAAGCCCAGCATCGACGCCCTGCTGCGGCATACCGGACTGGCGGCGTAGCAGGCGGGCGGCAGGGGGAGCTGGGACGGTCGTTGCGCTCTCTCTCGGCACGCTGCGCTATGCCGGCGCGCGGCATGCCCGCCCATAATGCGCCGTGACCGGTTAAGATATTCGCCGCTGCGGTCTGCGTGCCGCACCAGCCCCGGCCGGCCATGGAACAGGATGCCTGCGTCGGTCGGGGCTGCCCGTGTATACACCGGCACCGTGCCGGCACCCGTGCCTTCATCCAGGCTCTATCGCCTCCCTTCTTCACGATGGCGAGAGGCGGCCCGACCGTGGAAAGGTGCCAGGGCCCGCAACAACTAGGTATTGTCTATCGCTTATGTCCGATGCCACGCTTCTCATCCTGCTGATCACCCTGCCCTTTGCGGGCAGTCTGATCGCGGCACTGCTACCGAGCAATGCGCGCAACGCGGAAGCGTGGCTGGCCGGTCTGATCGCTCTCATCGGCCTGGGCATTACCGCCAGCTTTTTCCCGGCCATCGCCGCCGGCGAGGTGCTGCGCTTCCGCGCCGAGTGGCTGCCCATGCTCGGGCTCGACTTCACCCTGCGCATGGACGGCTTCGCCTGGCTGTTCTCGGCGCTGGTCACCGGCATCGGCGTGCTGGTGGTGCTGTACGCGCGCTACTACATGTCGCCGCAGGATCCGGTGCCGCGGTTCTTCTCCTTCCTGCTGGCCTTCATGGGCGCGATGCTGGGCATCGTGCTGTCCGGCAGCCTGATCCAGCTGGTGTTCTTCTGGGAGCTCACCAGCCTGTTCTCGTTCCTGCTGATCGGCTACTGGCACCACAACGCCGCCGCCCGCGACGGCGCGCGCATGGCGCTGATCATCACCGGCGTCGGTGGGCTGGGGCTCCTGGTCGGGCTGGTGCTGATCGGCCATATCGTCGGCAGCTATGAGCTCGACCAGGTGCTGGCGGCGGGCGACCGGATCCGCTCCCATGATCTGTACCTGCCGGCGCTGGTGCTGATACTGCTGGGGGCGCTCACCAAGAGTGCGCAGTTCCCGTTCCATTTCTGGCTGCC
>JAJUFY010000284.1 GCA_029263635.1 Ectothiorhodospiraceae bacterium
CAAAGACCGAGGCGCCGTACATTTCCGCTAGGATGCTGGCGAGATCCGGAATGTCGGTGAAGCGGGCTTCTCGAACGCTCATCGGCCCGTCACCAGTCCAGATTTATCGCGTAGAACTGCTCGACCAGGTTCATGTTGGTGTCCATCATCGACTGGGCGTGCTCCATGTACCTGTTCCGGTCCTTGGAGCTGATGTTCGGGTTCGACATGATCGACTGGAACAGGCTCGCGTACTGGTTCTGCATCGCTGCGGCGAGCGCCGCCGCCTGCTGGCGCTCATGGGCGCCGAGGTTCATGTTCGCGATGCGCTCCTGGCTTTCGATGGAGAGCCCGAGCCGGTCCATCTGCGCCTTGAGGTCGCGCTGCTGCATCTGTGACTGATGCCCGATTTCGCGCTCCTGCATGCGCTCCTGGCTGCCGATCTGCATGCCAAGCCGCTCTTCGGCCGCGCGAAGCTCGCGCAGCTGCGCCTCTTCCTGCGCGGTCAGCTGCATGCCGAGACGCTCCTTCTCGGCTGCCAACTGGGCGCTCTGAAGCGCCTCGCGACTGCCCAGCTCGGCCTGCAGGCGCTCCATGGCCGCCGCGAGGTCCCGCTGCTGCATGCCACTCTGGTGCTCGAACTCGCGGCCTTGCATGCCGGACTCATGCTCGAACTGCCGGCCCTGCATGCCCTCCTGATGCTCGAACTCGCGGCCCTGAAGCTCTCCGGTCTGCTCGAACTCCTGGCGCGAAAGGTTGCGCTGCCAGTTCTGCTGCGCCTGCTGGCTGGCGATCGGCAGCGCCGCACTCAGGGCCGCCGCCTGGCCTGCCTGCACGCCCATCGAACTGTTGAGCAGCCCACGCCGGTTCGACGCCTGCGCCCCCTGCGTGCGCGCCTGCTGCATCAGCGGGCTGTTCCGGCTCATCAGGCCGGTCAGTTTGTTCTCGACGCTCTCGTTCAGGTCAGCCCAGTTCTTGACCGTGTTCTGAGGCTGCTGCGGCTGCTGTGGAGTTGCCATAGTCCGATTTCCTTAGCTCTGGCCGCCGAGGATCCTGGTGAACCAGGCGCCCACCAGGCCGCCGGCGCCGCCCGCGCCCACCCCGAAGCCGAGCGCCGAGCTCAGGAGCCGGTTCTTCACCCGCTTCCAGTCTTCGACGCCCTCTTCGGTCTTGGTCAGGCGGTTCTCGTGCGCGTCCATGGTGTCGATCATGCGGTCGAGCTTGCGGTGCACCTCCGCCAGCGACCTCTCCACATGCTCGATCTTGGTCTGATTCGTGGCGCTCGATTTCCCCCACACCTCGGCGTCGCGCTTGAGGGCAGAAATGTCGGCCACCATGCGCATGAGGATGTTGTTGCCGGAATCTGGCATGCTGTTCGGCTCCCCCAAGCCTGTGAGTAAACGCTCCATCGCGCCCGCCTCCGTCATTGCGCTGCCTGCGCCGGCGGCGTCGGCCAGTCGATGTCCAAGGGCTCGCTGTGGCTCTGTGGGATATCGCGCAGCGCCTGGCGGTAGGCGGCCCAGGCCGAGCGCAGTTCGGGCGTCATCGCTTCCCAGCGGTCGGGCAGGACCGCGATGTCGCTTTCCGCAAGCAGGCGGTCGCGCTTGGCCCGAACGTCCTCCCAGTAGCGCGCCGTCATGTAAGCCGCATCGGCGTCTGCAACCGGCAAGTCTCCGCTCGAGATCAGGGCGCGCAGCCAGCAGGCCGCGGGCGCGTCGTCGCCCTCGACCAGACCGTAGGTCGCTGCTTCCGGCGCCTCCATTCCCGGCTCCTGAAGGTCGACGGTCAGAAGGATGGTGCCGCCCGGCTCGCGGATAGCGCTGCGCGGGTTTACAAGCGTGACGCCGTTGGGAAGTTTGATGCTGGTCATCAGGCAACCCTCTGCGCAATCGTGGATCCCTCACGGCCTCTTCCTCGCCAGGTGCCTGCCAGTGCATCGCCGCTTCCGCTGTGGGTGTAGGGGCCGTTAAGGTCGGCATCGAGCCGCACGGTGAATGTCTGGTTCCTGACGATCGAGCCGTTATGGCTGGTGATGACGGTATGGCCGATCGGGAAGACCGTGGTTTCGCTGCTCGTTGTCTGCGAAACCGTCGCCACCGGCAGCATACCGCCGGCGCCGTTGTCGGCCTGCACGCCGCTGGCGTCCCAGACCAGCCTCGAGGAGCCGTCGGCGATCAAGACGCCGGCGTTCGGGGCGGACGAGTGGGACTGTCCGTGCAGGCGCAGGCGGGCGCCTTCCAGCACCGAGTCGCCGCCACCCAGGTCGAGACGCCCGCCGGCGGAGCCGGTGTGCATGCCGCTCGGCGTGACAAAAGCGCCCCCCGTGATCTCCACGTTGCCGTTGCCGTGGAAGATCGTCTGGTTGGTTGTGGAAGATGTGCTCCGGGGCCGGATATAGACGGTGTTGTTGCTTTCGCCGGCGCCGGCCGGGCCGAGACGCAATATCGAGCCGTCGCC
Source organism: Ectothiorhodospiraceae bacterium (assembly GCA_029263635.1). Lineage (GTDB taxonomy): Bacteria > Pseudomonadota > Gammaproteobacteria > Nitrococcales > AK92 > JAAYIK01. The sequence continues at coordinate 2,437 of JAJUFY010000284.1, forward strand.
GACGACGGCGCCACCGGAGGCCCGCAGCGCAGCGCCCTGCACGTCGCCATCGGCGGTAAGGGAGCCGGAGAGGGTGAGGCTAGCAAAGCTGTAGCTGCCGCTCAGGCGGGCGTTGCTGATGGTGCCGGTCAGGCTGCCGGCGGGCACATTGGTCAGGCCGGAGCCATTCCCGCTTATGATGCCAGAGACGGAAAGGTTGCCGGAAAGCGTCAGGCTGGCAAAGCTGTAGTTGCCGGAAAGCCGTGCATTGGCGACCGTGCCGGTGAGGCTGCCGGCGGGCACGTTAGTGAGGCCACTGCCGTCGCCGTTGAAGCTGCCCTCATAGAGATTGATGCCGACGCCCTGCCTGACGGTCAGCCAGGGCGTCGAAGTCCCTGGGACGAAGAACGTTGCATAGGCTGGCTTATCAGTCGGGGAATCGCGGAAGAAGCGGACGGCCGTGTCGTCGCCGCCGCCGCCGGGGCTGATGTCGATCAGTCTGGAATTGGGAGATCGCAGCTTAGCGAAGTCGCTGGTAATCCACAGTTCGTCGGCCTCCAGCCGCGAGGACAGTGTCAGGCGATTGAAAGAGTAGTTTCCGTCCAGCTGCGCGTTCGAGATCGTCCCGGTCAGGGAGCCAGCCGGCACGTTGGTCAGGCCACTGCCGTCGCCGCTGAACTTCCCGGCGAGCAGGTTGACCCCCTCGTCCGGCGCCAGCCTCAGCCAGTTGGTCGTGGTGTTCGGGTAGAAGAAGGCGACGAGAGGGTCGGCCTCGGCTGGCGAGTCCCGGAAGAACCGAACCGTCGTACTGGCGCCGCCGCCGGGGCTGATATCGAGCAGAC
>JAJUFY010000181.1 GCA_029263635.1 Ectothiorhodospiraceae bacterium
CGCCCGCTTGACCGGCACCAGCCGGCCCACCAGGGCGAGTCGCAGCCGCCCCGGCCGGCCGGGCAGCGGCGGCGATCGGCGCGCGGCCTGCAGGACCGCGGCCTGCTCGATGCCGTTCTCGATCACCGACACCCGGGCTGCCGGAAAGCGTGCCGTTAACGCCTGGCCAAGGTCGCCGGAGACCGCCACCAGCCGCCGCTGCAGAAACCGGCCGCAGAGCCAGTCCAGCCAGCGGTAGGCACGCTTGTCCAGCCGCCACTTGGGCGGCGTCGCCTCGACGCCGCCGTGGACGGTGCGCAGGCTCGGCACCCCGGCCAGCAGCGCGGCCATGCCGCCCAGCACGTTTTCCTTCTGGCGGTGGGTATGCACGATGTCGGGCCGCGCCCGCCGCAGGTACTGCAGCAACCGCCAGCCTATCTGCAGCGAGCCTAGCTGCCGCTCATCCAGGACCTGGCAACTGATTCCCGCCTGTCGGAGACGGGATTCCAGCTCGCCGTGATTGAGCAGGATCACTTCCAGCTCCAGGTCCGGAAGCTCCTGCAACGCACAGGCAAGGTTGTACAGCTGCACTTCGGCGCCTGCCCACAGGTCGCCGGACGCAATATGTATGACTTTCATGACGCGGCCTTGAGTTATTTGTTTTCCACCGCCGATGCGCCGGAGCCAGAAAGCCGAGAAGGATCGAGGTGCTGTCTATGGCGGTCCCTGGCGTTGCAGCACAGACGTGGTCCGAGAGCCGGGCCTTTACGGTTATTGTTTCCAGGTTCACAGCGCTGATGAGGTGCGCCATGAACAAGATGGGGCTACCGCCTCGCCTCCACAAGCGAGCGGCTCAGGCGCCAGACGGCTAGCCGATACGCCCATTCGTCCCCATATCGTCAATAGCAACCCGCACGCATCAGCCCGGACCTGCCGTCGGGCAAGGGTTCGTTCATGGCCGTGGCCCACTTACCAGGGAGGGGACGGGATTGAAGATTGGCGGTCTGCTCGGCTATCGGCTGCTTCGCTGGCTGCAACCGGGAGATCAACGATCACCGGCACAAGAAACCGCCTCATCCATTTCGTACATCCCCAAGCTCGAAAGGATGCTAGGCAGCGAAGGCTGGCAAGGCCTCAGAGGCAAGACCATCCTGGACTTCGGTTGCGGTGAAGGCCAGGGCTGCATCGAGATCGCCCGGCTAGGCGCCGGACGCGTCATCGGCCTCGACATCCGCCCAGAGATGCTCGAACACGCCCGGCAGGCCGCCAGTGCCGCCGGCGTTTCTCATGTCTGCGAATTTCATGAGGCCTTTGATGAACCGGTCGACCTGATCGTCTCGATCGATACCTTCGAGCACTTCGACGACCCTGCTCACGTCCTTGCAGCGATGGACCGCCTGCTTAAGGACAGCGGCCGTGTCCTGCTCTCATTCGGGCCGACCTGGTACCACCCGCACGGCGGACATCTGTTCTCCGTCTTCCCCTGGTCGCATCTCCTGTTCACCGAGGAAGCGCAGATCCGTTGGCGCGCCGATTTCAAGGACGATGGCGCGACCCGCTTCAGCGAGGTCTCGGGTGGCCTGAACATGATGACGATCGGCAGATTCGAGCAATTGATCGAGCACAGCCCTTTCCGTCTGGCAGGCTACCGACTGGTCCCGATCCGGCCGCTGGCCTGGGCACACAATCGGCTTACCCGGGAATTCACCACATCCATCGTCGAATGCCAGCTCCTGAAGCGCCGGGAGTCGACAACGGCAGCATTGACACTGCCCGGCACTCCGACGAAAGAATTCTCAAGCGCCGCGGGCTGAAGCTGGCCAACGAAGGTGACACACCGCGGCGCACCGGTCGTGCCGCCGGCTTACTCGTCGGTTACCAATCGTTGCGGCCTGCGGCGGACACGCCGCAGCAACCCTCGCAGCATCGACCTGCCGAAGCGGTACAGCGCCACCAGCAGCAAGTGGCGGTCACCGGGGAAGCTGCCGAGATCGGACCGGACCCGCGGATCCGCCATCAGCGCGAAGAAGCGCCCGACGGCGGCCAGCTTTGCGCGCAGCGGCAGCTCGGGGCTCTTCAGCTTGCCCCAGCAATGCTGCGCCTCGGCCGGCAAGTGCCGGCAGGACACCCGCCGCCGCGGCAACGGCGCTGCTCCGACCGGCTCGGGCACCGCCATGCCGCGCGCCAGCAGAAAGCGCCGCAGCAGGATGGCCGGAAAGTCCACGCCCGCGTAGTACGGCAGGTGCAGCGAGCCCCAGAACCGCGCATTCGCTTCCATCAGCCAGAAGTCGCCGGTGCGCTCGTCCAGCCGATACTCGACCATCACCGGCCCGCGCTCCCAGCCCAGGGCCTGGATCCGGGCCAGCGCATCGGCCCGGATGGCTGCATGCCGGAATTCCTCGCGCCAGGAGGAAATTCCGCCCGTGTACGGCACCTCGTGCAGCCGGCGATGCAGAAACTCCGCGCATGGCACGCCATCCCAGAGAAGGAACGAGGCACCGACCCCGATGCCGGGCACATAGCCCTGGACCAGGACGCGGGCAAAGCGCGCCGCCAGCCTGCCCAGCGCGGCCTCCAGCTCGGCGGGATTCCGCACCCGGACCACCTCGCCGCTCAGTCCGCTCTGCCGGGCGTGTACGGCGTCGGCCTTGATGAAGGCAGGGAACCGCAAGGTTCCGCGCATCCGCTCTTCCTGGCGATCGAAGTCGATCAGGCGCAGCGCCGGCAGATGCTCCACCAGTCCCTGCTCCAGGCTGGCGGCGAAGAGATCGTATTTGCCGAAGGCGCGCCGGAGCCGGCTGGGCGAGGTCGCGAACGGAATCAGGTGAAAGAACTCGTCGGAATCTTCCGTCAGCCGCAGCGCGAGCTGCTCCGACGGCACCACCGCGACGATGCCGTGCGCCGCAATGTAGTACCGGAACCAGTCCAGGAACGCAGGGGAATCCATCGGCGGATGGAGCGCCGGGCGTGCCACATAGCGGCTGAGCAGCCCGAGACTGTGCCGGTGCTCGGCGGCGGCATGCACGGCATAGCCGGCACGGCCTAAGGAGCGGACGACGGCGATGGCGCCGAGGGTGTCGACCCGGTCTACATAGACCGCCGGCCGCAGCGTCGCTGCCGCCCCGCGCGCCGGCGGCATTCCGGGCGCGTCGGCTGCCTTATCCGGCATGGCCTCCCTCACGCCCGGCTACCCGCCGAAGGAGCACCGCTCCAGGGTGCTCAGGAGCTGGGCGTTGGTCCGCTCGAGCAGATACTCTCTGCGGATGGTGCTGCGGGCGTTGGCCGAGATCCGCTCGAACAAGGCTCGATCCGCCAGGACGCGCTGCAGCTGATCGGCCAGGTCCTCGATGCTGTCGTGCCGATAGACGAGACCATCCTCGCCGTGGGTGATCGCTCCGCAGACCGATTCGCGATCCGGCACGAAAGTGACCAGCCCCGCATCCATGTACTCGAGGATGGAGAGCGAATAGCCGATCTCGCCTCTGGACGCGTGGATGGCCACATCGCAACCGCTGAGCAGGTCCCGGACATCCTGCCGCCGCCCCAGGAAGCGGAACTGCCGGTCCAGCCCGAGCTCGCGCACCTGACCCTGGAACGCCGCCAGCTCCGGCCCGTCCCCACAGTGAACGAACAGCAGCTTGCCGAGCTGGCGGCGATGGATGAGCTCGCCTGCCGCCCGGATGATGAAGTCGATCCCTTTCAGCCGGTCGGCCCGCCCGGTACTGACCACCACCGTGGTCGCTTCATCGACGCCCAGCCACTGGCGGTAGCGCGCCCGGGTTGCGGCGGACCAGCCATGCGGGCGGATGCCGTTCGCCACGCAGGAGCACTTGTGCGGCGGAATCCGCCCCACCTGGATCAGCCTGTCGCAGATATAGCTGGTGGCGCCGATGTAATGATCGGCCGTGACCAGCGGCAGCCGCATCAGCAGCCCTTTCAGCACCCGCTTGGGCAGTGCCGGCGGATGTTCGGCCTTGAGGCTATGGTCGTGCACCACGATCCTGCGCACTCCGGCCCGGCGCAGCTCCAGATAGTCCGTACTCAGGTAGGGTCGGTCGGTGAGATAGGCGGCGCCGATGTGCCGCTCGCGGATCAGGCGGCGCAGGCGCCGTCGACTGTCTGGCGAACGCTCGCTGAAATCGAGCTCGACGACCTCGATCGGGCTGTTGGCGATGACCGGCGGCAGCGCTCTCACCCGCGGATAGATCAGGGTGCAGCGCCGGTTCTGGGCCCGATAGTACTGCGCTATCGTCGCCCAGAAGTTCTCCATCAGCCACCAGGCATAGCCGACATCCGATTCCCAGTTGGCGACCAGCAGGATATGCGAAGCCAGCTCTGTCAGCATGGGGTGGCGAGCTTGTTACGACAGGCTGGCTGCTCCGCGCGCAGGCGCTGCAGGGCGCCATCGATTATCTCGAAGCACTGCACGTAGTAGGCCCGGGAGCGGCCGAACGGATCCTCGATGTGCGGCCGGGCCGGATCGGCCCAGGCCCCGAGCAGGAACACCCGCGCCGGACTGCGGCGCGCGAGTGCCCGAGCCTGCCACAATTCGAACACGAAGACCCGGTCCTGGGCCTTGAGGTCCAGCTCGTCGATGTGGCGGGCTCGGTGCCGCCGCAAATCGATGCCGCGCGCCGCCGCGGCCTCCACCGCCACGGCGCTGGCAGGACTGCCCGCACCGGCGTGGATGCCGGCCGATGCGACGCGCTGGAAGCCGAGCTGGCGCGCTCGTGCCGCGGCATAGGCGCTGCGGGCGATATTCCCTTTGCAGACGAAGACGGTACGCCCGCCGGATACCGGCGGCACCGCTGCGGTGTAGTCGCGCAGAAACCCAGCGGACAGCAGTGCCAGCGCCTGGCAATGCCGGATCAGCCCCAGCCTGCCGCCGTACCTGCGCGCCACCACTGCGTTTATCGACGTCATTCTCGCAACGCTTCTCTCTTATTGTCCGTTCTGTTCTTCTTGCACCGCCGTCCGGCAGCGAGGGGGGAACATGCCGGCAGGGGTTGCCTGCGACGCGGGATCCGCGCAGGCATGACGGGTAGGTGAGGGCAGGCACCTGACGCTTTCAAGAGGGCCAGCGCGGCGGCGC
>JAJUFY010000320.1 GCA_029263635.1 Ectothiorhodospiraceae bacterium
CATCCTCGATGGTGCCGCGGTCCTCGCCGATGGCGGCCGCCAGGTTGTCGACTCCGACCGGGCCGCCGTCGAACTTCTCGATGATGGTCAGCAGCAGGCGGCGATCCTGCTCGTCGAAGCCGTTGATGTCGACGTTGAACAGGTCCATGGCCTGGCGCGCGACCTCATCGGTGATCCGGCCGTCGGCCTTCACTTCGGCGTAGTCACGTACCCGCCGCAGCAGGCGGTTGGCGATGCGCGGCGTGCCGCGCGCCCGGCGGGCGATCTCGCCGGCGCCGGAAGCCGCGGTATCCACCCCCAGCAGCCGGGCGGAACGCTGGACGATGGCGGTCAGGTCCTCTACAGAGTAGTACTCCAGGCGCTGCACGATGCCGAAGCGGTCGCGCAGCGGCGAGGTCAGCAGGCCGGCGCGGGTGGTGGCGCCGACCAGCGTGAACGGCGGCAGGTCGAGCTTGATCGAGCGCGCTGCCGGCCCCTCGCCGATGAGGATGTCGATGGTGTAGTCCTCCATCGCCGGGTACAGCACTTCCTCGACCACCGGGCTTAAGCGATGGATCTCGTCCACGAACAGGACGTCGTAGGGCTCCAGGTTGGTGAGGATGGCGGCCAGGTCGCCCGGCTTGTCGAGCACCGGGCCGGAGGTCTGGCGCAGGTTGACCTGCATCTCGTTGGCGATGATGTGGGCCAGCGTGGTTTTGCCCAGGCCCGGCGGGCCGAAGATCAGCACGTGGTCGAGCGCTTCCTGGCGCTTGCGGGCGGCGCTGATGAAGATCTCCATCTGCTCGCGGACCACGGGCTGGCCGACGTAGTCGGCCAGGGTCTTGGGCCGGATGGCCCGGTCGATCGCCTCGTCGTCCGGCAGCGAATGAGCCGAAATCAGCCGGTTGCTGTCTGTCATGAATCCTTCCGTTACCGCACCGCCTTCTGCAGGGCGAGGCGGATCAGCTGCTCGGTGGTCTTGTCGGTGGCGTCGATGCCCTGCACCAGGCGCGCGGCTTCAGCCGGCTTGTAACCCAGCGCCACCAGGGCGCTTACGGCCTCCGCGACCGGATCCCCGGCCGCCACTGCCGTCGGCAGGGCGCCGGCGGCCGCCAGCGGAGCGGCGCCGAGATCCTTGATGCGGTCCCGCAGCTCGATCAGCAGGCGTTCGGCGGTCTTCTTGCCGATGCCCGGCAGCCGGGTCAGGGTGGCCGTGTCCTGGAGCTCGATGCTGCGGATGAAATCATCGGGCCGGATGCTGGACAGGATGCCCAGCGCCAGGCGCGGGCCGATGCCACTGATGCGGATGAGGGTGCGGAACAGGGCCCGCTCACGCTCGGTGGCGAAGCCGTACAGGCTGTGCGCGTCTTCTTTGACCGCGAGATGGGTATAAAGTGTCACGTGCTCGTTGAGCGCCGGCAGGTCGTAGAAGGTCGACATCGGCGCCTCCACCTCGTAGCCGACGCCGCCGACGTCGACCAGCAGCCAGGGCGGTCGTTTCTCGACCAGGACACCGCGCAGACGGCCGATCATGTGGTCTCTCTCTGTAAGCGCGCCAGCCGCTGCGCAAGCGGCTGATGCTGGTTATGGCACAGGGCGACGGCCAGGGCATCGGCGGCGTCGGGCTGCAGGGGCTGGCTGATCTTCAGCAGGGCCCGCACCATGAACTGCACCTGCTCCTTGTTGGCGCCGCCGGTGCCGACCACGGCCTGCTTGATCTGCAGCGGCGCGTACTCGGCGACCGGCAGGTCGCGCACCACCGCCGCGCAGATGGCGGCACCCCGTGCCTGACCGAGCTTGAGTGCGGAGTCGACGTTGCGGTTCACGAATACCTGCTCCACCGCCACGGCGTCGGGCCGGTACTCGTCCAGCACCTGCGACAGCTGCTCGAAGATGCAGCGCAGCCGCTGGGGGAACGGCCCGTCCGCGGTACGGATGGCGCCATTGACGACATGGCGGACCCGGGCGCCGTCGGCGTCGATGATGCCGAAGCCGGTGAGGCGGGAGCCGGGATCTATGCCGAGGATGCGCGGCATGGTCCCGTGCTCCTTGCCCTGCTAGCCCGCGGCATAGGCGTCTGCGTCGATGTCGGCGTTGGAATAGACGTTCTGGACGTCGTCGAGATCCTCCAGCATTTCCAGCAGCTTGAGCGTGGCCACGGCATCGTCGCCGCTGACGTCCACGGTGGTTTCCGGCCGCATGGTGACATCGGCTTCGACCGGCTCCAGGCCCGCCGCTTCCAGGGCCTGCTTGACGGCGAGATAGGCCTCGGGCGTGGTCAGCACCTCCAGCGAGCCGTCGTCATGGTTGACGATGTCCTCGGCGCCCGCTTCCAGCGCGACTTCCATGATCTGGTCCTCGTCGCTGCCGGGGCCGAAGGTGAACACCCCGGACTCCTTGAACAGGTAGGCTACGCAGCCGTCGGTGCCGAGATTGCCGCCGTGCTTGCTGAAGGCATGGCGCACCTCGCTGACGGTGCGGTTGCGGTTGTCGGTCATGCAGTCGACCATGATGGCCGTACCGCCCGGGCCGTAGCCTTCGTAGCGGATCTGCTCGTAGTTGACGCTGTCATCGAGGCCGGCGCCGCGCTTTATGGCGCGTTCCAGCGTATCCTTCGGCATGTTGGCCGCGAAGGCGCGGTCCATGGCCAGTCGCAGCCGCGGATTGCTGGCCGGGTCGGGGCCGCCCATGCGGGCGGCGACGGTGGCCTCGCGGATCAGCTTGGTGAAAATCTTGCCGCGTTTTGCGTCTTGGGCCTTCTTGCGGTGCTGGATGTTGGCCCACTTGCTATGTCCTGCCATTTACTGCCTCGTGTCTCCGGTCAGTATGGCGCCAAGCTTAGCATG
>JAJUFY010000409.1 GCA_029263635.1 Ectothiorhodospiraceae bacterium
ACCGCCGCCGATAGGAAATCCCGCCCGCGGACGCCATATCCGGGGGCATGGCTCACCAGAACGGGGTATCGCACGCGCCCATGCCGGCGCTGCCGAAGCTGCCGTTGCAGCGGCAGGACATGGCCGTGCTGATGGTGGTGGAGACATTGGCGGAGGCGGACAGCCCCGCAGCGGTGGGCGAGCGGCTGCTGCAGAGCCTGCAGGTACTGATCGCCGATGCGGCCGGTGGCGTGCTGCTGCAGGCCGGCCACGGCACGGCAACACCGCTGGCGGCGGTCGGCACCGCACCGGCGCTGGCGGCACGCCTGGCCGAGGCGCTGCCCGCTCGCGCCTCGGCGCTGCACTGCCTGAGCCTCGACGAGCTCGACATCGACAGCTCGCTGCGCAAGGCCCTGGAAGCCGAGGGCTGCCGGGCGTTGCTGCTGCTGCCGCTCACCGTCGCCGGCAGCTGCGCCGGGCTGGCGCTGTTGCTGTTGCCGAAGGCGTATCGGCTCGCTCCGACGCAGAAACGGGTGTTGACCACGGCCGCCGCGGTGGCGGCCCAGGCGCTCACCGCCGCGCTGCGCCAGCAGGCGCTGGCCGCCAGGCCCACCCCCGGGCCAGCGATGCCAAGGCGCCGGGAGCCGTCCGGCAGAACGGTGGACGCCGTGACCGGCCTGACCAGCGGCCACCAGTTTCGCGCGCTGCTGGACATGGAGGTCGAGCGCGCACGCCGCTACCACGAATCCCTGAGCCTGCTGCTGATCGACATCGACGCCTTCCGCGCCTTCAACGACCGCTACGGCCACGCCGAGGGCGACCGCGCGCTGGCCCGGCTGGGGGAAATCCTGCGCCAGGAACTACGCAAGGTGGACAACGCCTGCCGCTACGGCGGCGAGGAGTTCGCGGTGCTGCTGCCGCGCTGCGGCGCCGGCGCTGTCGAAAGGCTGGCCGAGCGCCTGCGCCGGCGGATCGCCGCGGAAGTCTTCACCATTGCCGGGCAGCGGGCGCCGCTGACGGTGAGCATCGGTGCTGCCGTGTACCCGCCGGGGTCGCCGGTCGAGCGCTTCATCCGCAGCGTCGACGACGCTCTTTGCCGGGCCAAGGCCGGCGGCCGCAACCGCGTGGTCTTGGCCTGAGGGGCGGCCTTTGCCATCATCCGCGGCCGACCCGTCCGAGCCTGGAGAGCGCATGAACCCGGACCCACAACTGCTTCCGCCGCCGACGGAGGAGCGCAATCTGCGCCTCCTCACGCACCTCGTCTATGCGCTGCAGGCACTCGTCTTCGTGACCCTGGTGACGCCGCTGGCCGGCGTGGTGGTCAACTACGTCAAGCGCGAGGACGTCGCCGGCACCTTCTACGAATCGCATTTCCGCTGGCAGATCCGCACCTTCTGGTGGAGCCTGCTGTGGAGCGCGCTGGGCGTGGTGACGCTGATCATCCTGATCGGCAAGCTGATCCTGCTGGCGGTCACCGTCTGGTACATCTACCGCATCGTCAAGGGCTGGTTGCGGCTGGTCGAAAACAAGCCCATGTATTAGGCGCCTGCTGCGGCAGGGCCCATGCCCCTTGCCCGGCGGGCTCCGGGTCTTCCGCCGCGATCTCCGGGATGCCATTCGATGCCCGAATCCGATCTCGGCCTGGTGCTGGTGCTGATCGGCGTGCTCGGCATCGGCGCCCAGTGGCTGGCCTGGCGGCTGCAGTGGCCGCCCATCGTGCTGCTGTGCCTGTTCGGTGTGCTGGCCGGGCCGGCCAGCGGCCTGGTGGTGCCCTCGCGCGATCTGGGCGAGGTCGTGGGGCCGGTGATCCGGCTCTGCGTCGCCGTGATTCTGTTCGACGGCGGCCTGAGCCTGCGCTGGCATGAACTGCGGGAGGCCAAGGGCGGCGTGCGCCGGCTGCTGTTCCCGGCGCTGCCGCTTACCTGGCTGTTCGGCACCCTGGCCGCGCACTACATCGGC
>JAJUFY010000462.1 GCA_029263635.1 Ectothiorhodospiraceae bacterium
CCCGCGCGAGCGGCCGCTGGAGGCGCAGCAGGCGGCGGATCAGGCGCAGGCGGCCTTCCGCGACGAGAAGTCGGATTTCCTCGGCTACCTCAAGCTCTGGCAGGCCTACCGCGAGCAGGCGCAGCGGCTCAGCCGCCGCAAGCTCGCCGACTGGTGTCGGGAGCATTTCCTGTCGCCGAGCCGCATGCGGGAGTGGGTTGACATCCACGGCCAGCTGAAGGAGCTGGTCGGCGCGCTCGATCTGCGGCCCAACGACCAGCCGGCCGAATACCCGCAGATCCATCGGGCGCTGCTGAGCGGCTTCCTGAGCAATATCGCCCTGCGCGGCGAAGGTAGCGAGTACACCGGCGCCCGCGGCATCAAGCTGCACATCTTCCCCGGCTCCGGGGTCTTCAAGGCCCGCCCGAAGTGGATCATGGCCGCCGAGCTGGTGGAAACAGCGCGGCTGTATGCGCGTGACGTCGCCGAGGTTCGCCCGGAGTGGGTGGAGGCGCTGGCCGGACATCTGGTCAGCCGCAGCTATCTGGAGCCGCACTGGCAGGCGCGGGCGGGGCAGGTGGGCGCCTACGAGAATGTCTCGCTGTACGGGTTGCTGCTGGTTGCCCGTCGCCGGGTCAATTTCGGACCGGTCGATCCGGTGCTGGCGCGCGAGATTTTCATCCGCGACGGGCTGGTACGGCAGACCATACGCACGCGCGGCGGCTTCCTGCAGCATAACCGGCGTCTGATCGAGGAAATCGAGGGCCTGGAAGCCAAGACCCGACGCCGCGACGTGCTGGTCGACGAGGAGGCGCTGTACGCTTTCTACGACCGTCGCATCCCGGAAGGCGTCTACAGCACTGCAAGCTTCGAGCGCTGGCGGGAGAAGGCCGAGCGCAAGCAGCCGCGGCTGCTGTACATGAGCCGCGGCGAGCTCATGCAGCGCGCCGCCGATGAAGTCACCGCTGAGGATTTTCCGGCGCGCTTCGAGGTTGCCGGCATGGCGCTGCCGCTGGAATACCATTTCGAGCCGGGGCATCCGCTGGACGGGGTTACCGCGGTGGTGCCGCTGGCGGCCCTCAACCAGCTGGAGCCGGCTCCCTTCGATTGGCTGGTGCCGGGGCTGCGCCAGGAGAAGGCGGCAGCCCTCATCCGGGCCCTGCCCAAGGCGCTGCGCCGGCATTTCGTGCCGGCGCCGGATTTCGCCCAGGCCGTGCTGCAGGCCGCCACGCCGGGCGAAGGCTCGCTGCAGGAGGCGCTGCGCCGAGAGCTCAAGCGCATGACCGGCGTGGAGATCCCCATCGACGCCTGGGACTCGGTCGAGCTGCCGGCGCACCTGACCATGCACTTCCGCGTCATCGACGAGCGGGGCCGGACGCTGGCCAGCGGCAGCGATCTCGCAGCGCTGCAGCGGGACCTTGGCGACCGTGCTGCTGAACAGCTTGGCCAGGCCTCGACCGGCGGCTGGGAGCGCGCCGATGTGCGGCGCTGGGATTTCGGCGAGCTGCCGGAGACGGTCGAGCTCAAGGTGCGCGGCGTTGCCATCCGCGCCTACCCGGCACTGGTGGATGCCCGCGATCACGTCCAGCTCAAGCTGTTGGACGCGCCGGCGGAGGCGCAGGC
>JAJUFY010000145.1 GCA_029263635.1 Ectothiorhodospiraceae bacterium
CGAGCGCATCGTCTACGAGCGGATGAAGGCGCAGCTGGCGCGCGACGGCATTGCCTCGCAGCCGCTGCTGGTACCGGTCACGGTGGCGGTCTCGCCGCAGGAAGCGGACGCCCTGGACGAGCACGCCAGCGCCTTTCACACGCTCGGCTTCGAAGTGGACAGGGTAGGCGCCGACACCGTTGCGGTGCGGCGCGTGCCGGTGCTGCTGAAGGATGCCGATGCCGGCCTGCTGGTGCGGGACATGCTGGCCGATCTGCACGCGCTCGGCAGCAGCGGCCGGCTCGACGAAGCGCTGCAGCACGTGCTTGGCAACATCGGCTGCCGCAACTCCGTGCGCGCGCATCGGCGGCTGACCCTGGCGGAGATGAACGCCCTGCTGCGGGACATGGAAGCAACCCCCAACAGCGGCCAGTGCAATCACGGCCGGCCGACCTGGACCGAGCTGAGCATGAACGAGCTCGACAAGCTGTTCCTGCGCGGCCGCTGAGCAGGGATTCCGACCATGGCGACGCCCCCGATCATCTGCCTGATGGGCCCCACTGCCGCCGGCAAGACGGCGCTGGCGATCGCGCTGGCCGAGCGGCTGCCGATGGAAATCATCAGTGTTGATTCGGCACTGGTTTATCGCGGCATGGACATTGGAACGGCCAAGCCGGAACCCCATGTCTTGGCGCAGATACGGCATCATCTGGTGGATATTCTGGAGCCGAACGAGGCTTATTCCGCGGCCCAGTTTCGTGCCGATGCGCTGGCGGCGATCGAGGATATTCTGGCCCGAGGACGCATACCCCTGCTGACCGGCGGCACGATGCTGTACTTCCGCGCTCTGGAGCGGGGGCTGTCGCAACTGCCGCAGGCCGATCCGGAGATCAGGGCGCGCTTGGAAGCAGAGGCGCAGGAACGGGGGTGGCCTGCACTCCACGCCCGGCTGGCAGAGGTCGATCCGGAAGCGGCGCAGCGTATCCACGCGAATGATCCACAACGCATACAGCGCGCGCTGGAGGTCTATGCCTTGACGGGGGAGCCGCTGTCGGACCTGCTGAAGCGGGAGGGGGGTGAACCTTTTCCGTATCCGCTTGCCAAATGGGTAATCGCGCCCAGGGACAGGGCGTGGCTGCATGCCCGGATCGAAGCGCGGTTCCGTCAGATGCTGGCACGGGGGTTCATCGACGAAGTGGCGCAACTGCGCGCCCGCGGCGACCTGGATCTCGGCAAGCCGTCCATGCGGGCGGTGGGATATCGCCAGGTATGGGAATACCTGGACGGCCGCTATGACTACGACACCATGCTCGCCCGCGGCATCGCAGCGACTCGGCAGTTCGCCAAGCGGCAGTTTACCTGGCTGCGCTCGGATACGGGGGCAGACTGGTTCGCCAGCGAGGATGAAGGAAACAGTGAACTGCTGGTTGCCCGGGCGTCCGCGATGTGGGCTTGACGCGCATGGCAGGAGTCTAGAGTCAGTGGAGTCTATGCTAGTCTTACGCGATTTTTCATCGGGGGCGCTGGAACACGTGAGGGCAGCGCCGGGCGAACGGTTGGGTGCCCGCAAATAATAAAAATCAACCGATTTACCTTAAGGAGTTAAGTGAATGGCCAAGGGGCAATCACTGCAGGAACCGTTCTTGAACGCGCTCCGGAAGGAAAAGGTTCCGGTGTCCGTCTATCTGGTCAACGGCATCAAGCTGCAGGGCCAGATCGAATCGTTCGATCAGTTCGTGGTGCTGCTGAAGAACAGCGTCAGCCAGATGGTGTACAAGCACGCCATCTCGACGATCGTTCCGGCACGCAATGTCAGACCTGCTGTCGGTGACGACCAATCCCGTGGCGGTGGTCAGGAGTTCGGCAATTTCTGAGCGCACGGCGGTCACCGCGGCCGCTTCCCAGCTGTTCGAACGCCCGACGGGCGGCGAACGGGCAATTATCGTCCATCTGGACACCACCGGCGTCGGCGCTGAAGAGGCGCTCGCCGAGGGGGTCGCGCTGGCGCAGTCGGCCGGTGCCGAGGTCGTTGCCAGCCATATCGTCCGCCGCCGGACGCCGGATCCGCGGTTCTACGTCGGATCCGGCAAGGTGGCCGAGCTTGCCGCCGCCATCCAGGAACAGGCGATCGAGCTGGTCGTGGTCAACCATGCCATCTCGCCCTCACAGGAGCGTAATCTCGAGCGCGCCCTGCAGTGCCGGGTGCTGGACCGGACCACGCTGATCCTGGACATCTTCGCGCAGCGGGCCCGCTCCTTCGAGGGCAAGCTGCAGGTCGAGCTGGCGCAGTTGCGGCACATGTCGACCCGGCTCGTCAGAGGCTGGACCCACCTGGAGCGGCAGCGGGGCGGCATCGGCCTGCGCGGCCCTGGCGAAACCCAGCTGGAAACCGACCGCCGGCTGATCGGCAAGCGGATTCACCAGCTGGAACGGCGCCTGGACAAGGTGCAGCGCCACCGCCAGCAGGGGCGCCAGGCGCGCCGCCGGCGCGAGCAGCCGGTGGTGGCGCTGGTCGGCTATACCAACGCCGGCAAATCGACCCTGTTCAATCGCCTCACCGAGGCCGAGGTGTATGCGGCGGACCAGCTGTTCGCCACTCTGGATCCGACCCTGCGCCGGGTGGACCTGCCCAATGACGAGCCGATCATGCTGGCCGATACGGTCGGGTTCATCCGCCACCTGCCGCATCAGCTGGTCGCGGCCTTCCGTTCCACGCTGGAAGAAGTCGTGGAGGCCGATCTGCTGCTGCATGTGATCGACGCCGCCAGCGACGAGCGCGAGGAGCAGATTCGCGAGGTCGAGGCGGTGCTGCAGGAGCTGGGCGCCGACGAGGTGCCGACGGTCAAGGTCTACAACAAGATCGATCTGCTCGGCAGGACGCCGACGATCGGCCGCAATGCCGAGGGCGAGGCGGTCGAGATATGGCTGTCGGCCGTCGAGGAGCGGGGGCTGGACCTGCTGCGGGAGCTGCTGGCCGAGCGCCTGGGCAGTGCCCGCGTGCGCGGCAAGGTGCGGCTGCCGCCCGAGCAGGGGCGGCTGCGGGCCCGCTTCTACGCGGTCGGCAAGGTGCTGGCCGAGCGGTTCGGGGATCAGGGGGAGACGGTGCTGGAGATTGACCTGCCCCGGCGCGAGCTGGAGCGGCTTTACCGAAATGAGGGGCTGGCCGCGGCAGTCGAGCCACTTGTGGATTGAAGTCGTTATCCTTGCGGTTGCATGCACCCGGTCTTTAGAATCCCCCGGTTGCAGGCCTTCCAGATAGCGGCGCATGCCGCCTCAAGAATTCTACGGAGACGTCAATGGCTTGGAATGAGCCTGGGGGAAATCGCGACCCCTGGAGCGGCTCAGGTCGCAATCAGGGCCCGCCCGATCTCGACGAATTGCTGAAGAAGCTCGGCGAGCGCTTCCGGAAACTCATCGGAGGCAAAGGGGGCGGCAGCGGCGATGGCGACGGCGACGGCGGCAATCGAGGCCGCGGTGCCGGCGCCAGCGGCCTGCTGCTGATCGTGGCCGTGCTGGCCGTGGTCTGGCTGCTGTCCGGCTTCTACATCGTCAACGAAGGCAAGCGCGCCATCGTGCTGCGCTTCGGCGCCTACCAGCAGACCACCACGCCCGGCATTCACTGGCACCTGCCGTACCCGATCGAGACGGTGCGCATGGTGGACGTCGAAAGCCGGCGCATCATCCGTATCGGCTATGAGCCGGCCGGCAACCGGAACCGCCCGGTACTGTCCGAGGCGCTGATGCTCACGCGCGACGAGAACATCGTCAACGTGCAGCTTGCCGTGCAGTGGCAGGTGAGCGACCCGGCCCGCTATCTGTTCACCCTGCGCGAGCCCGAGCAGACCCTCAAGGAACTGACCGAGAGCGCCCTGCGCGAAGTGGTCGGCAAGAACGAGATGGATTTCGTGCTCACCGAGGGCCGCGCCGAGGTGGTCGAGGCGACCCGGACCCTGGTTCAGGAAGCGCTGGACCGCTACGATGCCGGCATCCGCGTCGTGCAGGTCGCCATCCAGGACGTCCAGCCGCCCGAAGAGGTGCAGGGCGCCTTCGCCGATGCCATCCGGGCCCGCGAGGACGAGCAGCGGCTGATCAACGAGGCCAGGGCCTACCACAACGAGGTGCTGCCGCAGGCCGCCGGTCAGGCCGCGCGCATCGTCGAAGAGGCGGAGGGCTACCGTGCCCGCGTGGTGGCCGAGGCGGAAGGTGAGGCCGCCCGCTTCCTCTCCCTGCTGGCCGAATACAAGAAAGCGCCCGGGGTGACCCGCGAGCGGCTGTATCTGGAGACCATGGAAGAAATTCTCGGCCGCACCAACAAGGCGCTGATCGACGTCGAAGGCGGCGGCAATCAGGTGATGTACCTGCCGCTCGACAAGATGCTGGAGCGCAGCAGGCCGGGTGCCCAGCAGCCTGCTGCCACGGCGCCGCTGCCTGAGCCGGCCAGCCGCACCGGCAGCCCGGCGGGGAACGTCGGGCGTGACCGCCTGCGCGACCGGGAGGTTCGCTGATGCAAGCCCTGAGAACTGCCATCATCGCGCTGCTGGTCGTCGTCGCCGCTGGCGCATACCTGTCGATGTACACCATCGACGAGACCGAGGTCGGCATCAAGTTCAAGTTCGGCCGGATCGTCGAGACCGATATCGGGCCGGGCTTGCACTTCAAGGCGCCGATCATGCACACCGTGCGGCGCTTCGATAACCGCATCCACACCCTCGACGAGGATCCGGCACGGTTCCTGACCTCGGAGAAGAAGAACGTCATCGTCGACGCCTTCGTCAAGTGGCGCATTCAGGATGCCGGTCGTTTCTATACGACGGTCGGAGGCGATCCGGCCCGCGCCAACCAGCGCCTGAGCGAAATCATTCGCAGCGGCCTGCGTACCGAATTCGGCCGTCGCACCATCCAGGAAGTGATTTCCGGCGAGCGCAGCCGGATCATGAACATCCTGACCGAGCAGACGGTGGAGGCGGCGCAGTCGCTGGGGATTCGCATCGTCGATGTGCGGATCCAGCGCATTGATCTGCCGAGCGACGTCAGCGAATCGGTGTACCGGCGCATGGCGGCCGAGCGCGAGCGGGTGGCCCGCGACTTCCGGGCGCGCGGCGGCGAGGCGGCGGAGCGTATCCGGGCCGACGCCGATCGTCAGCGCACCGTAATACTGGCGGAGGCCTATCGCGATGCCGAGCAGCTGCGCGGCCAGGGCGACGCCAAGGCAGCCGAGATCTACGCCCGCGCCTACCAGCAGGATCCGGAATTCTTCTCGTTCTACCGCAGCCTGGCGGCCTACCGGCAGAGCTTCGAGGCGTCGGACAACATGCTGCTGCTGTCGCCGGACTCCAGCTTCTTCCGCTATTGGGAGCAGATGCAACCGGCCGCACGCTAACCGGCAGCGCTGCGCTGCCGGTTGAGCTGCCGGTGCGACTGGGTGAGGTCGAACGGTAATGACCGATCTGCTGTCGGCGTTCGCGCTGCTGCTGGTGCTGGAGGGGCTGTTGCCGTTCGCAAGCCCCGATCTGCTCCGCCGTACCTTGCTGCAGGTCGCCCAGCTCGACGACCGGAGCCTGCGTCTCAGCGGCTTGGCATCCATGCTGGCCGGGGTAGTCCTGCTCTACCTGGCCCGCCACTGACCTTGTTTTCCACATGACCGAGCAACGCTTCGCCACCGATAACCGCTGGATGCTGCCGGAAGGCATCGACGAGCTGCTGCCGCCCCGCGCCGCCGAGCTGGAGGAGCTGCGTCGCCAGCTGCTCGACCTGTTTGCGAGCTGGGGCTACGAGCTCATCATGCCGCCGTTCATCGAGTTCCTCGATTCGCTGCTGACCGGCAGCGGTCATGATCTCGACCTGCAGACCTTCAAGCTGATCGACCAGCTCTCCGGGCGGCTGATGGGTGTGCGCGCCGACATGACGCCGCAGGCGGCCCGCATCGACGCCCACCAGCTGCGCCGCGAGCATCCGGCGCGGCTGTGCTACATCGGCACCGTGCTGCGCACCCGGCCAGAGAG
>JAJUFY010000079.1 GCA_029263635.1 Ectothiorhodospiraceae bacterium
CCACTTCGATCCGGCCGTCGGAGGCCAGGTCGATCCGGTCGTTCAGCAGCCCGGCGGCGAACTCGGCGCGCTCCCGCACCCGCTGCTGGTAGCGTTCGAACATGCGGTAGCCGGCGCTGACATTGCCGCGGCGGATCTCGTCGTCGAGCTGGGTGACGCCGCGCCGGAACTCCTCGACGTCCTCGCGCAGCAGGTAGTAGCGCTCCTGGTCCAGCATGTCGAGGTAGGCATCCAGTGCCTTGACGGCCATGGCGTCGTCGATGGGCAGCGAGCGGTAGTGATATTCGGACAACAGCTCGCTGATCAGCCGCGCCTTGCGGATCTGCATCTGGGCAGCCGCCTTGCCGCTGCTCTCCGTCGGCGCCGTCGGCGCCGACGTGACCGGAACCGCGATCAGGGCGACAGCGACGACCAGCAGAAGGCGGGCGAGTAACTGCCGGATGTTTGTCATGGTGTTGTTCTCAGCACGCAATGGCGTCTCATCCTCGTATGGAGGCCGGCGATCAGGCCGGCTGCTCCAGGCTACGGGTCGCGACCTCATAGACATCGGGCGACAGGCTCGGAGCGGCAGCAATCCGTACCAGCTGCTCGCGCATCAGCTGCCGGCGTCCCGGCTCGTAGCGCCGCCAGCGGCTCAGGCCGCTGGCCAGGCGCGCGGCGATCTGCGGGTTGATGCCGTCCAGCTGTAATACGTAGTCGGCCAGGAAAGCGTAGCCGGCGCCGGAAGGGTCGTGGAAACGGGCCGGATTGCTGTGGCAGAACGCCCCGATAAGCGCTCTGACCTTGTTGGGGTTGTGGAGTTCGAAGGCCGGATGCGCGGTAAGCGCCTGCACCCGCGCCAGGGTGTCGGCCCGCGTCGACAGCGCCTGCACCCGGAACCATTTGTCCACCACCAGCGGGTCGTGCTGCCAGTGCTGGTAGAAGCTGTCCAGCGCCTGGTCGGCCGCCGGCCGCTCGGTATCGGCCAGCAGGCTGAGGGCCGCCAGCCGGTCGGTCATGTTGTCGGCCTGGATGAACTGCCGGGCGGCGAGTTCGGCGGCCTCGTCGGAGCCGCCGGCCATCAGGTAGCTCAACGCCAGGTTCTTGAGCCGCCGGCAGCCGGCGGCGGTTTCCCGATCGTTTGTTCCGGCACCGTCGTTGCGCAGGTAGACCTGCAGCCAGAGGTCGGCCAGGTCTGTGCCCAGGCCCCGGCGCAGGCCGTGGCGGGCAGCGTGGACGGCGCCCGGATCGATCTCCTCCAGCTGCTCGCCGAGGTAGCTCTCGGACGGCAGGGTCAGTGCTTCGGCAACGAAGGCCGGGTCGAGGCGGGCATCCTCCAGCAGGGTCCGGAACGCTTCCCGCAGCGCAGACGGTACCGCGGCCTGCGGGGTCGCCAGCCGGGCCAGCAGCAGCCGCGTCATCAGCCGCTGGCCGGCCTCCCAGCGATTGAACGGATCCTGGTCCTGCGCGAGCAGGAAGGCGAGCTGGCCGTCGGTGTAGGGGTAGTTCAGCTGCACCGGCGCCGAGAAGCGGCGCAGCAGCGAGGGCAGCGGCCGCGCCGGCAGGTCTTCGAACACGAAGCTCTGCTCGGCCTCGGTCAGCTCCAGCACCCGTTCCGTTCCGGCCGGTTCCGATTCGCCGGCGAGCCGCAGCGGCAACGGCCGGCCGCTGTCGTCGAGCAGGCCCATGCGCAGCGGAATGTGAAACGGCTGCTTGTCCGGCTGGCCGGGGGTGGGCGGGCAGCTCTGGCGCACGGTCAGGGTGTAGCGGCGTGTTTCGGCATCGTAGTCGTCGCTGACATCGAGTACCGGCGTGCCCGCCTGTGCATACCAGCGGCCGAACTGGGCGAGATCGCGGCCGTTGGCGTCGGCCATGGCGGCGAGGAAGTCGTCGCAGGTGACGGCCTGGCCGTCGTGGCGCTGGAAGTAGAGCTCCAGCCCGCGGCGGAAGCCGTCCGCCCCCAGCAGGGTGTGGTACATGCGGATGACTTCGGCGCCCTTGTTGTAGATGGTTGCCGTGTAGAAATTATTGATCTCGACGTAGCTGTCCGGGCGCACCGGATGCGCCATGGGGCCGGCATCCTCCGGGAACTGCTGGGCGCGCAGGATGCGCACGTCCTCGATGCGCTTGACCGCCGCCGAGCTCATGTCGGCGGCGAACTGCTGTTCGCGGAAGACGGTCAGGCCTTCCTTCAGCGACAGCTGGAACCAGTCCCGGCAGGTGACCCGGTTGCCGGTCCAGTTGTGGAAGTACTCGTGGCCGATCACCGCCAGCACGTTGTCGAAATCGGTGTCGGTGGCGGTGTCGGGGTCGGCCAGCACGTACTGGGTGTTGAAGATGTTGAGCCCCTTGTTCTCCATCGCCCCCATGTTGAAGTCGCCGACCGCGACGATCATGTAGATGTCGAGGTCGTACTCCAGCCCATAGGTTTCTTCGTCCCAGCGCATGGCGCGCTTGAGGGACTCCATGGCGTGGTCGGTCCTGCCGAGGTTCTGGGGCTCGACGTAGATTTCCAGCGCGACCTCGCGGCCGGAAGCGGTGGTGAAGCTGTCGCGGTTGCAGGCCAGGTCGCCGGCCACCATGGCGAACAGATAAGCCGGCTTGGGGAAGGGATCTTCCCAGACCACGTAATGGCGGTCGTCGTCCAGCTCCCCGCGCTCGATCGGGTTGCCGTTCGACAGCAGCACCGGATAGCGGACCCGGTCGGCGATGATCTTGGTCCTGAAGCGCGCCATCACGTCCGGCCGGTCGGGATAGTAGGTGATGCGGCGAAAACCCTCCGCTTCGCACTGGGTGCAGAACATGCCGCCGGACTTGTACAGGCCTTCCAGTGCGGTATTGAGCTGAGGGTGGATGCGGGTCGTGACCTGCAGGCGGAATTGCTCGGGGACCTCGGCGACGGTCAGGCCGTCGGCGTCCACCCGATAGGCTTCCGGCGGCAGCGGCTCGCCGTTCAGCGCCAGGGCGATCAGCTCCAGCTGCTGGCCGTCCAGCCGCAACGGCTCGCGATGATCGCCGTTGCGCCGCATCGCCAGCTCGGAGCGGACGATGGTTTCCTGCTCGCCCAGCTCGAATTCCAGCGCGACGGTGTCGACCAGATAGGACGGCGGCCTGTAATCCCGGCGGTGAACGGTACGTGGCTGGGTCATCGGATTTCCTGACGCGGCACGGCACTAAGGACACACTATAAGCAATAGCTTAAGGCAATAGCTTACTGTATCGGCGGCGTCGCCGCTCGACCGCGCCAGCTCGCGAACCTGGATTATTCTTCTGCAACTCTTGGTGCTGGCGCGGCTCGATTCAATCGACCGAACGGATTGCGAACCTTGTGCGGACATTCCCCGTTTCCAGTGGTAGCCTTCCTGCCTTCCGCGCAATTCCGCCTTCGGCGGGCGCAGTGATACAGACGAGCTGTGTGATGTTTGGGATACCCCGATATGGACTCTGGCCAGAGATGCGCAACCGGCCGGGTCCGCAGCTGGAGCTGGTCGAGCGGCGGCCGTCGAAGCCTGTACTCCAGGCCCCGGTGCTGCTCGTGCACGGTGCCTATGCCGGTGCCTGGTGCTGGGAGGAATACTTCCTCCCGTACTTCGCCGAGCGGGGAGTGCATGCCTATGCCCTGAGCCTGCGCGGTCACGGCCGCAGCGAGGGCCGGCAGCAGCTGCCGATGACGGCGCTGGCGGACTACGTCGAGGACATCGAGCAGGTCGTTGCGCAGCTGCCGCAGACGCCGGTGCTGGTCGGTCATTCCATGGGCGGCATGGTGGTGCAGAAATACCTGGAACGGCATGACGATGTGCCGGGCGTGGTGCTGATGGCCTCGGTGCCGCCGCAGGGGCTGTGCCTGCCTGCCCTGCAGCTGCTGCTGAACGATCCCTGGCTGTTCTGGCAGGTGTCGCTGATGCAGTACACCAGCCCCTCCCATGCCAGCTTCGAGAGCGACCGCCCGCTGGTCTTCTCCGACGCCCTCTCGGACGCCGACCGCCAGCGGTTCCGCCGCCGGTTCGGCCCGGAGTCGGCCCGCGCCATGTGGGACATGACCCTGTCCGACCTGGTCTGCCCGTGGCGCATCAAGAAGCCGCCGATGCTGGTGCTCGGCGGCGGCAGCGACGTGCTGTTCACGGAAAAGATGGTCCGCTCGACCGCCAGTGCCTACGGGGTTCAGGCCGAGATCTTCCCGGACATGGCCCACTTGATGATGCTGGAGCCGGGCTGGCAGCAGGTCGCCGACCGCATCATCGACTGGCTGATTGCGCTGGAAGGCGGCAAGCCGCCTTCCAGCAAAACGGCAGGGGCGCGCCGCCGCGCCAGGCCGTAAGGATCGGCCACGCCCGCTCCGGCTCGCGAACAGGCCGGAGCGGCAGACAGTCCCATGGCCGAAGCGCCGCCTCGGCTGCCGAGAGGACGGGCAGCCTGTGCCCCGCCTATCCCGCCAATCCGCTTGCCAGCCTGTTGTTCTGCCCCGGAACCGGGGCGATTTTCCCGAAACGCGACGCAACCGCTAGAAATCGCTGGCGGTCTGGCTATGCTCGCGGGCTCTCGTGTGTGCGAGTCTGTCGACCGGGCAGGCAACGACCGGCGGGTTCGAGGTCCGTATCAGTCATACCAGGGATGCGCGGCAGGCTCGATTGTCTGGCTTGCATTTAAGAAGGGATTGCGTGGTGGTTGTTGGAAGAAATGATGGTTTTGCGGTCATTGAGCTGATGATCGTGTTCATCATTGTTTGCGTGACGGCTGCAAGCGCTGTTCCACAGTTTTTCGATTTCGGGAGAAACGCCGGGAATTCGGAGGTCGAGGAAATCGGCCAGAAGCTGACATCGACGATCCAATACGCGCATGCGCTCTGGCTGGTGCAGGGAGCCGCTGGTGCCGCCAGCATCGATCTCGGCAATGGCGCCACGATCGATATGAATGCGAACGGCTGGCCTGTCGGCGGGGCCGGCAAGCCTGCCCTCGCTGGCAGGCAGGACGCGCAGTGCGTATATCTCTGGGAGAATCTGCTCCAGAATCCGCCGGCCATTGCCGTCAAGGCCGATGACGCGGCAACGGAATGGGTCGCCTGGTCCGCGGCCGACACCTGTGTGTTTGCATACGCCCATGATCCGGAGAAACTGATTGTCTATACGACCAGCACCGGCGAGGTGGAAGTCAGAAGCTGACGGCCGCGATCGATCGAGGCCCGGTGTTCCTCCGCCGTCGCGCGCACGTTCGAAACGGAAGCTCCTTCCCCAAGGCGGCTCGACAGCGCACCTGCCTTCGGACACCATTAGCGGCGCCCAACGATAACCAGGGTCTGCTGTCGCCGTGTATCCGCTGCTGCGTTCCTTGCTGTTCCGCCTCGGCCCCGAGGCCTCCCACACACTTGCCCTCGAGGCGCTGAAGCGCACCCACCGCCTGGGCGGCGCGCGCCTGCTCTGCCGTCGGCCGCCGTTGCTGCCGCGGCGGGTGATGGGCATCGATTTTCCGAATCCGGTCGGACTGGCGGCCGGGCTCGACAAGAACGGCGACTATCTGGACGCGCTGGCGAGCCTCGGCTTCGGCTTCATCGAGCTGGGGACCGTGACGCCGCGGCCGCAGCCGGGCAATCCCAGGCCGCGGCTGTTCCGGTTGCCGCGGGCGCAGGCGCTGATCAACCGGATGGGCTTCAACAACAAGGGTGTCGATCATCTGGTGACGCGGGTGCGGCGGGCGCGCTACCGCGGCGTGCTCGGCATCAACATCGGCAAGAACTTCGATACCCCGCTGGAGCGGGCGACCGAGGACTACCTGATCTGCCTGCGGCGGGTCTACAGCCTGGCCAGCTATGTGGTGATCAACGTCTCCTCGCCGAATACCGCCGGGCTGCGCGATCTGCAGCACGGCGAACTGCTGGACGAGCTGCTGGCGGCGCTGAAGGCCGAGCAGAAGCTGCTTACCGTGCAATACGCCCGTTATGTGCCGCTGGTGATCAAGATCGCGCCCGACATGAACGAGGCGGAGCTGGAGCTGGTCGCGGACCGGCTGCTGGCGCACGGCATCGATGGCGTGACCGCGACCAATACCACCCTTGGCCGCCAGGGCGTGCAGGGCCTGCCGCATGCCGAGCAGGCCGGCGGCCTGAGCGGAGCCCCCCTGCAGGAGCGCGCCACAGAGGTGGTGCGGCTGCTGAGCCGCTACCTGCACGGACGGATTCCCATCATCGGCGTCGGCGGGATTGTGAACCCGGAAGGGGCGTTGCAGAAGCTGCGCAATGGCGCCAGCCTGGTCCAGCTCTACACCGGCCTGATCTACCGCGGTCCGGCCCTGATCGGCGAATCGGTCTGGGCCCTGCACGAGGAGGCGCTGCGGGGGCTGGGCACCAGCGGCCGCTGACGGTTCGCCAGGCGCCCGTTCCCGGCAGGCCGCAGCCGATTCCGCTTGTCATTCATCCGCCGGCTCTGGAAAATGGCCGGCTCCGGAGGGTTGGCCGAGTGGTTGAAGGCACTGGTCTTGAAAACCAGCAGGGGTTAGCGCCCCTCCAGGGTTCGAATCCCTGACCCTCCGCCATCCATTTCCTGCCTCCCGGCTCTCTCCGCTATTCGTTACCCGCCAAGGCTTGCTTTGATTTTGCCGGGGCCCCAGTTCCAGCTAAATGCCACGCCTTACTGTGCAAGGGGGCGCGGCTGCGGCGCGGACAGGGAGGTCCGGCCGAGTGCGGTACCAAGGAAGGATCAAGCCAGCGTTATGCAGCGAAAAATTCTCGCGTTTCATCGGGATGAGCAGGGGCATTGGGTAGCGGAACTGGATTGCGGGCATCATCAGCACGTTCGACATCGGCCGCCGTGGATTAACCGCCCATGGGTGGTCAGCGAGGAAGGCCGCCAGCGGCACATCGGGCGGCGCCTCAATTGCAAGGCCTGCGATCTGGAGCAGCAGCGCAATCAGCAGCAGTTCGGCACCCACCACCTGTAGGCGGCGCCCGATAGGAACGGCTGCGGCTCCGGGGCCAGCGCGCCTGGCCGTCGTATCGGCTCGGTGCGGCGGCTTGCTCGGCTCGCGGCGCAACCCCATGTCTGGAATGCGAAGCGTCCCTCTCGCGGCTGCGCCATCCGGGTGTAGGCGGGCGGCGATGCGGCAACCTGGGAACCGTCGAACATGGAAGAACAATACGCGACGCATCTTCAAGCTTTCCTGCACCAGGCCTGGAGCCTGCTGACCTCGCTGCAAGCGCTCGATTATCTGGTCCTGCTGGCCGGCCTGCTGGGCCTGGCGGCGGTGCTGGTCTTCCTGCGCGCCGACCAGACCGAGAGGCGCCGGATCGAGCGCAATTTCCAGCAGCAAGCCGCCGACCGGGAATTCGCCCTGCGCCGGGAGGTGTACCTGCCGGCTGCCGAGGCGATCGCGCGCGCGCAGGACTTCCTGGGCAAGTTTCCACGGCTGGACATGAGCCGCGACCAGGCGCAGGTGGTGGTCGACCACATCGTCGGTGCCCTCGGCAAGGCGCAGCTGGTGGCATCCGAGACGAGCGTACAGGCAGTGATGGCGGTCGCCAGCGAGTTCACCAGCAGCTACCTGGCCCTGGCCGCGCGCCGACAGCCGCTGGCGAAGCTGGCCGCGGAGCTGGCCGATCTGGACAAGGCCATCGAGCACCTGGCGGTCGAACGCGATCATCTGCTCGCCAATCTCACCCGGCTGTCCGGCGACAGCGCGGCCGACAAGGGCGGTCAGTGGAGCGACATGAACCGGCGTTTCGACAAGCTGCACCGGGAGATCGGCAGCCTGCTCGGCCAGCGTAAGGACAAGCTCGGGCAGCGGGCTGCCGCCGAGCACGAGCTCGAGCTGGAAGGCGTCCAGTCGGCACTGCGGCTGGCCAAGCTGAGCGTGCCGGCCTATCTGGCCTTGCGCGAGGAGCTGAAGCTGGACCTGGACGAGTCGCACTACCGGGCGCTGGCGCAACGCAGCATCGGCGAGCTGGAGCGCTGCCTGAACGCACTCAGGCAGCCGCGCGCAGAGCGCCAGCGCCGCGAACCGGTAATCCCCCCGCAGCCGGCCGGCAATACCGAGCTGCAGGTCGCTCTCAAGCACAGCGGCCGGTCGGCCGCACTTTGATCTTGGGCTGCGCCGGCCACACCTAGGGAGTCTGGCCGCGCCAGAGGTCGTGCCGGCGATGCTGTCGGCGCCCTCGCGGTGGCGGAAATTCAGGGCCGAATCGGCAGAGTGGACAGGAGGGCCGATGGCAAGGCGTATCAAGACCCTGGGAATGTGGATAGTGCTGTTGGGGGCTGTCGCGCTGTCTCCGCCGCTGCCGGCGCAGCAGGGCGGGGAACAGGATCCGCAGGTGCTGCTGGAGGAGATGGAGATGCTGCAGCAGGAGCTGATGCAGGCGCAGGAGGCGGCGATGGCCAACAATCCGGAACTGCGCGAGCAGGGCGAGCAGCTGCAGGACAGGATGCTGGCGGCGATGCGGGCCGAAGGTTTCGAGCCCATGCGCAGCCTGGACCGTATCGAAC
>JAJUFY010000206.1 GCA_029263635.1 Ectothiorhodospiraceae bacterium
CACAGTTCCACTGCACGCACGCGGCGAAACACCGCCACTTCGCCGCGATCAGCTGCGGCCTCGTAGGCTCGGTAGCGTTCGTCGAACTCGGTGCCGTAGACCTCGTGCAGGTCGGGCGTTTCGTCCGGTGAGAACAGCGTCCATTCGGCGTCCGCCGCTACCCGCTGCATGAACAGGTCGGGAATCCAGTGCGCCGTGTTCATGTCGTGGGTGCGGCGGCGGTCGTCGCCGGTGTTCTTGCGCAGCTCCAGGAATTCCTCGATGTCGAGATGCCAGGTTTCCAGATAGGCGCACACGGCGCCTTTGCGCTTGCCGCCCTGGTTGACCGCGACCGCGGTGTCGTTGGCGACCTTGAGGAAGGGGACCACGCCCTGGCTCTTGCCATTGGTGCCCTTGATCCGCGCGCCCAGCGCCCGGACCCGGGTCCAGTCGTTGCCGAGGCCGCCGGCGAACTTGGAGAGCAGGGCGTTGTCGCGGATGGCCGAATAGATGCCGGCGAGGTCGTCCGGCACGGTGGTGAGATAGCAGCTGGACAGCTGCGGCCGCAGCGTGCCGGCATTGAACAGCGTCGGCGTGCTGCTCATGAAATCGAAGCTGGAAAGCAGCCGGTAGAACTCGATGGCGCGGCCGTTGCGGTCGTCCTCGTTGAGGGCGAGTCCCATCGCCACCCGCATGAAGAACGCCTGCGGCAGCTCGAAGCGGACATCGTCGTGATGCAGCAGATAGCGGTCGTAGAGGGTCTGCAGGCCGAGGTAGTTGAACTGCAGGTCCCGTTCGGCGAGCAGCGCCTGCCCGAGCCGGGCGTGGTCGAACTCCAGCAGGCGTGGATCGAGCAGCTCCCGTTCGACGCCGCAGCGCAGGTAGCGGCCGAAGTAATCGGCATAGCGTGCCTGCATCTCGGCCGGCGCGGCGGTCTGGCGCTCACCGTAGACGAAGCTCAGCGCTTCCCGCTGCAAGCGGCCGAGCAGCAGCCGGGCGGCGACAAAACCGTAGCCCGGTTCGCGCTCGATCAGCGTGCGGGCGCTCATCACCAGCGCGTGGTCGACGTCGTCCTCGCCGACGCCGTCGTAGAGATTGCGCAGGGCATCGGCGACCACCGCCTCGGCATCGACGTCGGCGATGCCGGCGCAGGTCGCAGCCACCCGCTGTACCAGCTGGCCGCGGTCCAGCGGCACCAGCGTGCCGTCGGCCAGGCTCATGCGCAGCGGCGGCGCTGCCGGGCCGACCGGAGGCTGAGCGGCGGCCCGCAGGCGGGCTCGCTCGGTGCGATAGAGCACGTAGGCGCGAGCCACCTTGTGGTGACCGGCACGCATCAGCGCCAGCTCGACCTGGTCCTGGATATCCTCGATGTGCACCGTGCCGCCATCGGGCTGGCGGCGGCAGAGCGCCTGGACGGCCTGCGCGGTGAGCGCGTCGACGGTATCGCGGATGCGGCGTGAATCGGCGGCGGCAGCGCCTTCCACGGCAAGGAACGCCTTGCTCATGGCGAGCGCGATCTTGCCGCTGTCGAAATCAGTGATGCTGCCGTTGCGGCGGATGACCTTGAGCTGCGGCAGCCCGGTCGCCGGGGGCGCGGCTGCGGCGAGAGTCGTGGATTGCATGGCTTCCTCCGGAGCATGGATACACCGAGGAACCATCGCGGAGGGCCGGGGCAAAGACAGGCTGTGGAACGGGCGTGTCCTTACGCCGGGAACCTTGACGCGAGATTCCGGCTGACGTCTTGCGAGGTATTCGGACTCGTGCGGCTGAACCGCCTTACCGTTGCGCGACAGTCCCGGGTTCTCACCGGGTTCCCCTCGTGCGGCACAATATGTGGTGCCGCGTGCAAGACGAAATACAAGATATAGGCCGTCGCCCGGTTTGGCAAGCTGCCCCGGGCAGCCGGCGCGGCGCTAGGCGGCGAGCGGCTCGATGCCGTCGAGGGTGGCGGCCGTGGTGGCGCGGGCGCAGGCAATGAAGGCCTGCATGTATGGCAGCTCGGCATCCTCCTCGCGGGCGGCGGTGTAGAGCGTGCTCCACAGGCCGTCCGGGCCGAGCGGCAGTGCCGCCAGGCTGCCGCTCTGCAGGAATTCGGCCGCCGCCCAGTTGGGCAGCGCCGCCACCCCCCGGCCGCTCGCCACCAGCTGGACGATCAGCGCAGTCAGTTCGCTGGTGCGCACCGCGGCCGGCTCGATGCCCGCCGGGGTCAGGAAGCGGGAGAAGACGTCCAGCTTGCTGCGGCAGACCGGGTAGGAGATGAGCGTCTCGCCGGCGAGATCGGCCGGCTCGATGAAGGGCCGCTCGGCAAGCCGATGCGCCCGCGGCACCAGCAGCTGCACTTCATAGCGGAACAGCGGGGTGAAGCGCAGGCCGCCGTAATCCTCTTCCGGATCGGCGGTCACGACCAGATCGATGTCGCCGCGGTACAGCGCCGGCAGCGGGTGAAAGCTGAAGCCCAGCGAGAAGTCGAGCTCGACCTGCGGCCATTCGCGCCGGTAGCGCTCCAGGGTCGGCATCAGCCATTGGAAGCAGCTATGGCACTCGATGGCCATGTGCAGCCGCCCGCGGCTGCCGCGGCCGGCCTGCCTGAGAGCTTCCTCGGCGGCGGAAACGGCCGGCAGGATCTCCTCGGCCAGCCGGATCAGGCGCTCGCCGGCCGGCGTCGGCCGCAGCGGCCGCTGATTGCGGAAGAACAGCGGCACGCCGAAATAGTCCTCCAGCCCGCGGATCTGGTGCGACAGCGCCGACTGGGTGAGATGCACCCGCGGCGCGGCGGCGGCGAGGCTGCCGCTGTCGCGGATGGCGAGCAGGCTGCGCAGATGGCGGAGTTCCAGCACCGGAATAGCTTCCTTGAATGAAATTCATAGTAGCAATGACCAGCGCGAGCTGGCCTCATGCTGCTACTCTGCCCAGACTCTCCTGCCAGCACAAGCAACAATGCAGGAGAAGATGGCAATGGCGGTTCTGCACAACCTCGGTTTCCCGCGGATCGGTCTGCAGCGTGAGCTCAAGCGGGCTCTGGAAGCGTACTGGCGCGGCGAGCTGGACCAGTCGCGGCTGGAGCAGGTCGGCCGCGAGCTGCGGGAGCGGCACTGGGCGCTGCAGGCCGAGGCCGGCATCCAGCTGCTGCCGGTAGGCGACTTTTCCTTCTACGACCACGTGCTCGACATGAGCTGCCTGCTTGGGGTGGTGCCCGAGCGCTTCGGCGCCGGCGACGGCGCGGCGGACCTGGATACCTATTTCCGCATGGCGCGCGGCCGCGCCCCGACCGGCGAGGACGCGGTGGCCTGCGAGCTCACCAAATGGTTCGACACCAACTACCACTACCTGGTCCCGGAGCTCGCTCCCGAGCAGCGCTTTAGCCTGCATGCCGACCGTCTGCTGGGCCAGATCGCCGAGGCGCAGGCACTGGGCCACCGGGTGAAGGCGGTACTGCTCGGGCCGCTGACCTTCCTCGCCCTCGCCAAGCCTGCCGTGCCGGGGGTGGACAAGCTGGGCTTCCTGGATGCGCTGCTGCCGGTCTACGGCCAGCTGCTCGAGCGCCTGCGCGATGGCGGCGTGGAGTGGGTACAGCTCGACGAACCGATCCTGGTGACCGAGCTCGACCGGCGCTGGCAGCAGGCTTTCGAGCATGCCTACAACCGCCTGCAGCTCCCCGGCCTCAAGCGGCTGCTGGCGACCTATTTCGACGGCCTGGGCGACAACCTGCACCTGGCCGCCAGCCTGCCGGTGGACGGCCTGCACATCGATGTCGTGCGCGCGCCGGAACAGCTGGAACCGGTGCTGGACCGGCTTCCCGGCTACAAGGTGCTGTCGCTGGGCGTGGTCGACGGCCGCAACGTCTGGCGGGCCGATCTCGGCGCCTTGCTCGACCGGCTGGAGCCGCTGGCGGCGCGTCTCGGCGAGCGGCTGTGGCTGGCGCCGTCGTGCTCCCTGCTGCACGTGCCGGTGGACGCGGCAGCCGAAACGGCGCTGGATCCCGTGCTGCAGGCCGGGCTGGCGTTCGCGGTGCAGAAGCTCGACGAGCTGCGGCTGCTGCGCCGGGGCCTTGCGGAAGGCCGCGAGGCGATTGCCGCCGAGCTGGCCGCCAACCGGGAGGCGCTGAGCGGCCGGCAGCGGCTGCGCACGGGCCGCGAGGAGGGCCGGCGGCGGGTCGAGCGGCTCGATGCGAACGCCAGCCGCCGCAGCCTGCCGTATGCGGCCCGCGCGCCGCTGCAGCGGGCGGCGACGGCATTGCCGCTGCTGCCGACCACCACCATCGGTTCCTTTCCGCAGACCGCCGAGATCCGTGCTGCCCGCGCCGCCTATCGGCGCGGCGAGATCGACGCGCAGGAATATACCCGGCGGATGCAGGAGGCGATCGCGCAGGCCGTGCGCGAGCAGGAAGCCATCGGCCTGGACGTGCTGGTGCACGGCGAGGCCGAGCGCAACGACATGGTGGAGTATTTCGGTGAGCAGCTGGAGGGCTTCGCCTTCACCGCCAACGGCTGGGTGCAGAGCTACGGCAGCCGCTGCGTCAAGCCGCCGATCATCTACGCCGACGTCAGCCGCCCGCGGCCGATGACGGTGGCCTGGACCAGCCATGCCCAGTCGCTCACCGACCGTCCCATGAAGGGCATGCTGACCGGCCCGGTGACCCTGCTGCACTGG
>JAJUFY010000434.1 GCA_029263635.1 Ectothiorhodospiraceae bacterium
ACCTCGAGGAAGCATTCCTGTCCGCCGCGCTCGTGCGCCCGCTGCATCAGGTGTTCGAGCAGGCGCAGGCCGAGTCCACGGCCCTGGCTCTGCGGCTTGACCGTGATGTTGAGCAGGTGCGCTTCATCGAGGATCACGTTGATCACGCCGTGGCCGACCTGCTGGTCGCCCTCGAACATCACCCAGCACTCGTAGGCGCTCAGCGCGTCGGTGAAGATGCCGCGGGTCCAGGGGTGGCTGAAGGCGGCATACTCGATCTTCAGCACGGTTTCGATATCCGCCGCGGTCATCGGGCGGAAGCTGACAGCATCGCTCATCGGTCATTCATGTCCGTATTCAAACCCACGACCCAGCGCGGCATGCTGCGCCGCATGGCCTGCCACAACCGGGCCTTGCTGCCGGGCTGCTCCATCAGGTGCTCCAGCCCCGGCATCGCCAGCGCCGGCCCGATGCCTTCGATATTCAGCTCGCGATAGCAGGCCTCGGCCTCGACCTCACCGGCGAAACGCAGCGCCGGCAGGCCGATCAGCCAGAGGCAGGCGCAGCCCATCTGTTCCAGCTCACCGGCGAGCACGCCCTGCACGTAGTCGCGCGCCGCATCGCCGCTCTGGTCGAGGCTGCCGCGATGCAGCAGCGGCCAGCGGATCGGCTCGCCGTCGCCGACCTGCTGCGGCTTGTCCGGCAGGCGCGCGGCGCGCAGCAGATCCTTGAGCAGGATGTAGGCCGGATCGCGGCTCTGGAAGGATTCGCCCGTGGGCAACTCCACCAGCAACAGCACGTTGCCGGCCCGCAGCAATTGCAGGGCGAAGCGTGGTGGCGGCTCGACCGGCTTCTGCTGCTCCGCCGGAACCTCCGGGGCCGCGACCGGCTCGGGCTTCTTCGGCTCGGGCATGACGACGCGCAGCTGCGGTTTTTCCGGGCGAACAGCCGGCGCGGTTGACGCAGGCGCCTGCTCCGCCGGTCCTTCAGCGACCGTTGCCGAGGCAGTTATCGGCCGCGCCGGCTCGGGCTCGGCCTCGACGAGCGGCTGCAGCAGCTCCGGCCGCGACGGTGCGGCAAAGGGCAGTTCGGTACGCGGCAGCCAGCTGGCCACCTGCATGGCATCGAGGTAGGCCCGACGCCGGGTTTCGCTGATCAAACGCCTTCCACCTGTGGATGAGCCTTGGCACCGACCTGCATCAGGTTCAGCGCATTGAGATAAGCCTTGGCTGACGCGACCACGATGTCCGTATCGGCACCGTTGCCGTTGACGATGCGCCCGCCCTTCTCCAGCCGCACGGTCACCTCACCCTGGGAGTCGGTGCCCTGGGTGATGGCATTGACCGAATACAGCTGCAGGGTGGCGCCCGAATCGGCGATGGTCTCGATAGCCTTGAAGGTGGCGTCCACCGGGCCGGAGCCTTGGGCGGTCGCGCTACGTTCGGCGCCATCGATGCTCAGCACCAGCTGCGCTTGCGGCACCACGCCGGTCTTGCTCGCCACGTCCAGGCTGGCCAGCTTGTAGTGCTCCGGCGCCTCGTCGGCCAGGGTATCGGAGACCAGCGCCTGCAGGTCTTCGTCGAAGATTTCGTGCTTCTTGTCGGCCAGCTCCTTGAAGCGGCCGAAGGCGGCGTTCAGCTCGTCGCCTTCCAGCACGATGCCCAGCTCTTCCAGGCGCGAACGAAACGCGGCGCGGCCGGAGTGCTTGCCCATGACCATCTTGTTGGCATTCCAGCCGACCGACTGCGCGGACATGATCTCGTAGGTCTCGCGGTGCTTGAGCACAC
>JAJUFY010000428.1 GCA_029263635.1 Ectothiorhodospiraceae bacterium
GCGAGCGCAGCGGCAAGTCCGCCCGCATCAAGGAAAAGGTCTAAGACCGCCGCATGCGACAAGGGCCACGGAGCGCAAGCTCCGTGGCCCTTGTCTTTTCTGCCGTCCGGCAGCCGGGTCAGGCCGGCGTCTCGGTGTCCTTGACGCCCATCAGGTACAGGATGCCGTCCAATCCGAGGGTCGAGATCGACTGCCGGGCGCTGCGCTTGACCAGCGGCTTGGCGTGGAAGGCGATGCCGAGGCCGGCGATCCGCAGCATGGGCAGGTCGTTGGCGCCGTCGCCGACGGCGATCACCTGCTCCAGGCTGATCCCCTCCTTGTCGGCGATCTCCTTCAGCAGCTCGGCCTTGCGCTGGCCGTCGACGATGCCGCCGACCACCTTGCCGGTCAGCCGGCCGTCGCGGATCTCCAGCACATTGGCGTACATGTAGTCGAGGCCAAGCTTCTTCTGCAGGCGCTCGCCGAAGTAGGTGAAGCCGCCGGAGATCACCGCGGTCTTGTAGCCAAAGGTGCGCAGCGCCTTGATCAGCCGCTCGGCACCTTCGGTCAGCACCAGCCGGTCGGCTACCCGCTCCAGCACGGATTCGTCCAGCCCCTCCAGCAATGCCACCCGCCGCGTCAGGCTCTGCTTGAAATCCAGCTCGCCGCGCATGGCGAGTTCGGTGACGGCGCTGACTTCCTCGTAGACGCCGGCCTCGCGGGCGATCTCGTCGATCACTTCCTGCTGGATCAGCGTGGAGTCCATATCGAACACCACCAGCCGGCGGTTGCGGCGGTAGATGTTGTCTTCCTGGAAGCTGATGTCGATTCCCAGTTGCTGGGAAATCTCCATGAAGCGTTCCTTCATGCTGTCGTAGTCCAGCGGGTAGCCGCGCACCGACAGCTCGACACAGGCGCGTGAAGTCTCGCCGCCCTTGTGCAACGGCGTGCGGCCCGACAGGCGCAGGATGTCCTCGATGTTGAGGCCGTTGTCGCTGATCACGCGGGCGATGCGCGAAATCTGTTCGGCGGTGATGCGCCGGCCCAGCAGAGTGACCACGTAGCGCGGGGCGTCGGCGCCGCCGACCCATTCGTTGTAGCGCTCGGCGCTGATGGGCGTGAACCGCACCTGCATGCCGAGGTGGTGGACGTGGAACAGGACGTCCTTGAGCACCGGCGAGAGCTGCTCCTGGTCAGGGATTTCCAGCAGCATGCCGAGCGAGAGCGTGTCGTGGATCATGGCCTGGCCGATGTCCAGGACGCCGACATTGTATTCGGCGAGAATGCCCATCAAGGACGCGGTCAGCCCCGGCTTGTCCTGCCCCGAGATGTTGATGAGTATGATCTCGCTCATGCGCGCGCTCGCCCGGCTGGTGGGTGGAAGAGGGTCGTCATTGTATGCCATTGCACGCCACGTTGAGAGAGAGGTAGGGATGATGGCGGAAAATCGAGTGCTGGACGACGAGCTGGTGGCGCTGCTGCGGCAGGCGCAGCGGGTCGTGGCCCTGACCGGTGCCGGCATCTCGGCGGAAAGCGGGGTGCCCACCTTCCGCGACGCCCAGCAGGGCCTGTGGGCAGAATACGATCCGATGGAGCTGGCCACGCCGGAAGGCTTTGCCCGCAACCCGCTGCGGGTGTGGGAGTGGTACGCCATGCGCCGTGCCCAGGTGGCGAAGGTGCAGCCGAATGCCGGACACTACGCGCTGGCGCAGTGGGCAGCCCGCCGGCCCGGCCTGACGGTGGTGACGCAGAACGTCGACGGACTGCACCAGCGCGCCGGCAGCGACCGGGTAATCGAGCTGCACGGCAATATCACCCGGGTCCGCTGCGCGGCCGGCC
>JAJUFY010000265.1 GCA_029263635.1 Ectothiorhodospiraceae bacterium
ACGCTGACCTTCCCGCAGACCATCGTGCTGCGCTACGGCCGTTTCGAGCCGCCGGAACGGCAGCTGCCGCAGGCCGTAGCCGACTACCGCCGCTGGTTCCTGGCGCGGCTGCGGGCGATCGACCGTGCGGTCGCAGCCCAGCCCTACCTGTGTGCCGGCCGCTTCACAGCAGCCGACATCTCGGTAGGGTATGCTCTGATGCTGGCCGACTATCTGGAGCTGGAACCGGAGTTCCCGGAGGCCGTGCAGGCGTACTGGGCACGCCTTCAGCAGCGCGATGCTTTCCGCCGCGCGCTGGACGCCCAGCACCAAGCAGCTCTCGCGCAGGGCGTCTCCACCACACCGGCACCACTGACACGCTAGCCCTGAGCCCGGCATCGGGCCTGCGGGAACTCGCTTTGCCCTGCGGGCTCCATTAACGTGCCAGCGTTCGCACCCGACAAGCTCCTGAGGATCATGCGATGAATTCCGTTTTGCAAAACACCGGCGTCACCATCAAGACGCCGGCCGAAATCGAAGCCATGCGCGCAGCCTGCCAGGCTGCCGCCAGCGTGCTCATCATGATCGAGGAGCATGTCCGGCCCGGCGTCACCACCGGCGAGCTGGACCGGATCTGCCGCGAGTACATCCTCGGCCCGCTGGGCTGCCAGTCCGCCACCATCGGCTACACCGCCGGCGGTTCCCGGCCGCCGTTTCCGGGCGCCATCTGCACCTCGGTGAACCACGTGGTCTGCCACGGCATTCCAGGCGACAAGCGCCTCAAGAACGGCGACATCCTCAATATCGACGTCACCGTCATCAAGGACGGCTGGTACGGCGACACCAGCAAGATGTTCTACGTCGGCGAACCGAGCATCCTGGCCCGGCGGCTGGTCGAGCAGACGCACGCCGCCATGGTGGCCGGCATCCAGGTCGTCCGCCCGGGTGCCCGGCTCGGCGACATCGGTGCCGCCATCCAAGCCCATGCCCAGGCGCAGGGCTTCTCGGTGGTGCGCGAGTACTGTGGCCACGGCATCGGCCGCGGCTTCCACGAGGAGCCGCAGGTGCTGCATTACGGCCAACCCGGCACCGGACTGGAGCTGGTGCCGGGCATGACCTTCACGATCGAGCCCATGCTCAATGCCGGCCGGCCCGAGATCCGCGAGCTGCCGGATGGCTGGACGGTGGTCACCAAGGACCACTCGCTGTCCGCGCAGTGGGAGCATACGGTGCTGGTCACCGACGATGGCGTCGAAGTACTGACGCTGCGCAACGGCGAGCTGTAGCGAGGCGGCATTTGCGCTGCCGCCCGCGAGCGGCTATCACTACAGGCAGACCAACGAACATCCTGTAGGGCCTGGACGCCGGAGACGGAATCTTGCGTCTGCGCATCCTCTGCCTGCTGCTGTTCTGTCTGCTGCCGCCGCTGCCGCTTGCGGCAGAGCAGCCGTCGCCGCTCATGCTGGCGACGGTCTACGAGCCCGGTATCGAGGTTTCCGAGTACTGGATCAGCGAGAAGCTGGACGGCGTACGCGGCCGCTGGGACGGCGCCACCCTGCGCACCCGCGGCGGGCAGACGGTGAATGCGCCTGGCTGGTTCACTGCCGGCTGGCCGTCGGTCCCTATGGACGGCGAGCTCTGGATCGACCGCGGCCGCTTCGACGAGGTGAGCGCCATCGTGCGCAGCCTCACCCCTGATGACGATGCCTGGCGGCAGGTCCGGTTCATGGTCTTCGATCTACCGGACCATCCCGGTCCGTTCGAGGCGCGCGTCCTGCGCATGCAGGAGCTGCTGACCGCCGCCGACATCCCCTGGCTGCAGCCGGTCCCCCAGTTCCGGCTCCGCGATGCGGCCGAACTGGACGTCCGGCTTCGCGAAGTCGTCGCCGCCGGTGGCGAAGGGCTGATGCTGCACCACCGCGCCGCCCGCTACAGCCCGGGCCGCAGCCGGCATCTGTTGAAGCTCAAGCCGTACGACGACGCCGAAGCGCGCGTGGTCGGCTACGCGCCCGGCAAGGGCAAGTACGCCGGCATGCTCGGCGCGTTGATCGTCGAACGGCCGGACGGGCTGCGATTCCGGCTCGGCAGCGGCTTCACCGATGCGCAACGCGCCGACCCGCCACCGATCGGCAGCTGGGTGACCTACCGCTACAACGGGCTCACCGCCAACGGCCTGCCGCGCTTCCCACGCTTCCTGCGCGTCCGCCACGACCTGCCGCCGGAGGCGGAATCGCACCGCGCTGGCGGCGCGGATGACTAGAGCACCATGCTCACGGGCACATACAGCACGGCCGCCAGCGCCGCCAGCAGGATCAGCACCAGGATGCCGTTGACGGTGTGCTTCAGCAGCTTGTAGAGCGGCCGGTTCTTCTGCTTGAGCTGCTTGCCCCGCTCGATGATGGGATTCAGCTTCGAGAACAGCGCGTTGGCGCCGCCCTGCCTGTCGGTCTCGTCGTTCGGCACCACCGTCAGCCGCATCAGCTGGCTGTAGAAGAAATTCACCAGCCGGCCGAACCAGCTCATCGGCCGGGCCACGTCGCACATCAGGATCAGGCGGTACTGGTCGGTGTTGTTGGCGACGTGATGCACGTAGGTCTCGTCGAACAGCAGGGCCTCGCCGTCGCGCCAGGAATACTGGATGCCGTCGACATTGATCCAGCAGTCATCCGAGTTCGGCGTCGCCAGCCCAAGGTGGTAGCGCAGCGAGCAGGCGAACGGGTCCGAATGCCTGGTCAGCTTGGAGCCGGGCGGCAGCAGGGTGAACATGGCGCCGTTGACGGACGGAATCTTCTCCAGCAGGCGCAGCGTCTCCGGGCACAGCCGCTTGGCCGACTCGTGCGTATAGCCGTACCACTTCAGGTAGAACTTGCTCCAGCCGTACTTGAAGAAGGTATGGAAGCCGATGTCGTAATAGGCCTGGGAGTCGCGGCTCTTGGTGCTCTCGAAGGTGTTCTGGTTGTACAGGGCGAGGGCTTCCTTGCGGATGGTCTCCCAGTTCCTGGTGATCTCGTCGAACTCGGGGAACTCCGCCATGTCCATGATCGGCTGCCGCGCCCGGCGTTCGGTCGACATGTACAGCAGGCAGTTGAGCGGCGCGAAGATCGGCCAGCACTTCCGCATGTATTCCTTGAGGCTGGTGTGCCGGTAGTTCCCCCGGAACGCATAGACATAGGTCATGGACGCAACGGAAAACGATGCGAGCAGCAGGGCGATCGCGATGGCGATTGTCATTTCTTCTACTCTTGGAATGGAGGGGTGGAGCGCAGGGTCTTAAGTCCCTGTCTTGTGTCGAGCGGATAATCGATTAAACGCTACTAATACTGCAAGCCCCGTCGGTCAGCAAGTCGCTGATTGACTCTTTGCACCCGCGGAGGCCGGCAACAGCGGGGTTGCGCAAGGACCGGTCGTCCGAGCAGCTCTGCCGCCTGCCCGGCCGTCAGCGCGCCGCGGCCGCCATCCGTGCCGCCGGGCGCGCCGGCAGGTTGACCAGGGCCACCCCGATCACGACCACCGCCAAACCAAGCAGCGCCGCCCGGTCCAGGGTCTCGCCGAACAGCAGATAGCCGAACACGGCCGTCACCGGCGGCGCC
>JAJUFY010000240.1 GCA_029263635.1 Ectothiorhodospiraceae bacterium
AGGATACAACAGGCGGCAACGTTACACGCGCCCGAGCTGCTTGCGAAAAGCCCCGGAGACGGTGCCACTGCCCAACTTGACGCCCTAGAGTAATTGCTCTAGATATTCCGAAACAACCGCCAGCCCGGAGCCCGCCATGACCGCCAGCACCGCTCCATCTGCCCTGCGGCAGGACCGGCAGCAGTTTGAGGACCTGGACGCGCTGCTCGCCCGCCAACGCGCCGCATTCCGCGCCAACCCCATGCCCTCCGCGGCGGAGCGCCGGCAGTGGCTGCAAGCCCTGCGCGAGCTGCTGCGCAAGGAGCAGGAGGCGATCATCCGGGCCATCTCCGCCGACTTCGGCAACCGCTCGGCCGACGAGACCCGGCTTGCCGAGCTCATGCCCAGCCTGCAGGGCATCCACTACGCCAGCAGGCGCCTGGGCAAGTGGATGAAGCCGTCGCGCCGGTCGGTCGGCCTGGCCTTCCAGCCGGCCAGCGCCAAGGTGGTCTACCAGCCGCTGGGCGTGGTCGGCGTGATCGTGCCGTGGAACTATCCGCTGTTCCTGGCCATCGGCCCGCTCACCGCGGCCCTCGCCGCCGGCAACCGGGTGATGATCAAGATGAGCGAGTCCACGCCGCGGACCTCGCAGCTGCTCAAGGATCTGCTCGGCCGCATCTTCCCCGAAGACCTGGTCGCCGTGGTATTGGGCGAGGCCGATGTGGGCGCGGCCTTCTCCAGGCTGCCGTTCGATCACCTGCTGTTCACCGGCGCCACCTCCATCGGCAAGCATGTGATGCGCGCCGCGGCCGACAACCTCACCCCGGTAACGCTGGAGCTGGGCGGCAAGTCGCCGGCGATCGTTTCCGCCGACGTGCCGCTCAAGGACGCTGCCGAGCGGATCGCCTTCGGCAAGACGCTGAACGCCGGCCAGACCTGCGTGGCACCGGACTACGTGCTGGTGCCCAAAGACCGCGTCGAGGATTTCGTCACCGCCTTCCGCCAGGCGGTGCGCCGTTTCTACCCAACCCTCGCCGACAACCCCGACTACACAGCCATCATCAACGAGCGCCAGTTCGAGCGTCTGAACGGCTACCTCCGCGATGCCGAGAGCAAGGGCGCCCGCATCCTCCCGCTGTTCGAGGAAAACCCGCAGGGCCGGCGGCTGCCGCTCGCGGTGCTACTCGACGTCAGTGACGACATGCAGGTGATGCAGGAGGAGATCTTC
Source organism: Ectothiorhodospiraceae bacterium (assembly GCA_029263635.1). GTDB lineage: Bacteria > Pseudomonadota > Gammaproteobacteria > Nitrococcales > AK92 > JAAYIK01. The sequence goes on from JAJUFY010000240.1 coordinate 1,208, forward strand.
GGTCCGCTGCTGCCGATCGTCCCTTACGAGCGCCTGGAGGATGCCTTTGCCTACGTCAACGACCGGCCGCGGCCGCTGGCGCTGTACTTCTTCGGCTACGACAAGGCCGAGCAGCAGCGGGTGCTGTACGAAACCCACGCCGGCGGCGTGTGCATCAACGACACGCTCATGCACGTGGCGCAGGAGGACCTGCCGTTCGGCGGCATCGGCCCGTCCGGCATGGGCCAGTACCACGGCCACGAGGGCTTCCTCACCTTCAGCAAGGCCAAGGCCGTGTTCGTCAAGCAGCGCTTCAACGCCGCCGCGCTGATCTACCCGCCGTACGGCAAGGCGCTGCAGAAGCTGGTGTATCGGCTGTTCGTGCACTGACGGCGGCCAGGCAGGAGCGTCCATGACCGGCATCATCCACGACAGCGTCGACCCGGGACGCCGCAATTTTCTCAAGCTCGGCCTGCTGGGCACCGCCGCGCTCGCTACCGCCGGCGTCGCGGCTTCCCTCACCCAGTGCTCCAGCAACGGCCCGGCAGCGGGACTGGCCGTGCTGCGCGAGACGGATCTGCCTTTTCTGCGGGCCGTCATCCCGGTGCTGCTGGAAGGCGCAGCGCTTGCCGCGCAGATGCCGGCCGCGGTCCAGGCCACCATCGACAACCTGGACTACACGCTGGACCGTTTTTCGCCGGCGCAGCGCGACATGACCCTGCAACTGTTCGACCTGCTGGCCATGCCCGTCACCCGCGGTCCGCTGACCGGCGTCTGGGGTAGCTGGGAGAACGCCGGCACCGATGCGATCCGCGCGTTCCTCAGCCGCTGGGAGCATAGCTCCATCGGCCTGCTGCGCCAGGGCCATGCGGCGCTGCTGCAGCTGCTGCTGGTGGCCTGGTACGGCAGCCCGCAGTCCTGGGCGCACGCCGGCTACCCCGGGCCGCCGCGCATCTGACCCATTCAAGCCACGAGAGCCGCCTGCCATGCCCGTCCCCGATCTGTTCCGCGAAGGCCTCAGCCGCGGCTGGAAAACCTACGACGGCTCGCGCCTGGAGCGCGACCTGACGCTGGAGGCCGATGTCGTCATCGTCGGCACCGGCGCCGGCGGCGGCACGACCGCCGAGATCCTGAGCGAGGCCGGCTTCAAGGTGCTGCTGATCGAAGAAGGCCCGCTGCGTACCAGCTCGGAGTTCACCCTGCAGGAGCCGCAGGCCTACGGCGAGCTCTACCAGGAAGGTTTCGGCCGCGTGAGCAAGGACGGCGCCATCACCATCCTGCAGGGCCGTGCCGTTGGCGGCACCACGCTGATCAACTGGACGTCGAGCTTCCGCACGCCCGACCAGACGCTCGCGCACTGGGCCGAGGCCCATGCCGTCGCCGGCCACAGCCCGGCCGAGATGGCGCCCTGGTTCGAACGGATGGAACAACGGCTTGGCGTGGCGCCCTGGGCACAGGAACCCAACGCCAACAACGGCGTGATCCGCGACGGCTGCGAGAAGCTCGGCTGGGAGTGGGACATCATCCCGCGCAACGTGAAGGGCTGCGCCAACCTAGGCTACTGCGGCATGGGCTGCCCGCTCAACGCCAAGCAGTCGATGCTGGTGACCACCATTCCGGCCACCCTCGAGCGCGGCGGCGAGCTGCTGTACCTGGCCCGCGCCGAGCGGCTGCTGCTCGACGGCGACCGGGTTGTCGGCCTGGAATGCCTGGGCATGGATGAACGCAGCGTCGCCCCCAACGGCCGCAAGATCCTGGCGCGGGCCAGGCACTACGTGCTGGCCGGCGGCGGCATCAACACGCCGGCCATCCTGCTGCGCTCCAGGGCGCCGGACCCGCACCGACTTGCCGGCAAGCGCACCTTCCTGCACGTGGTGAACTTCTCCGCCGCGCTGTTCGACAAGGTCATCAACCCCTTCTACGGCGCGCCGCAGTCGGTGTACTCGGATCAGTTCCAGTGGCAGGACGGCGTGACCGGCCGCATGGGCTACAAGCTGGAAGTGCCACCGCTGCACCCGGCCTTCGCCGCCGCCCTGCTCGGCGGCTATGGCCCCGACAGCGCCGAGCGCATGGCGCAGCTGCCGCACACCAACATGATGCTGGCGCTGATGCGCGACGGCTTCCACCCCGACAGCGCCGAAGGCACGGTGGAGCTGCGCGGCGACGGCACGCCGGTGCTCGACTACCGCATGACCGACTACACCTGGGACGGCATTCGCCGCGCCTTCCACAGCATGGCGGAGATCCAGTTCGCCGCCGGCGCCAAGGCGGTGCTGCCGGCCCATGCCGATGCCCGGTACGTCACGACCCTGGCCGAGGCCCACACGCTGATCGACAGCCTGGAGCTGGCGCCCTACCGCACCCGGCTCGGCAGCGCCCACGTCATGGGCGGCTGCGCCATGAGCGAGGACCCCAGGCTCGGCGTCACCGACAGCCTCGGCCGCCATCACCAGCTGGAGAACCTCTCCATCCACGACGGCTCGCTGTTCCCCACCAGCATCGGCGCCAATCCGCAGCTGTCGGTGTACGCGCTCACCGCCAAGCTCGCCACGGAGCTGGCAGCGCGGCTTGGGTAGGACGGATATGCGACTGCGTCCCCACCGTCATCGCGAGCGTCCGCGAAGCAATCTCGGGATGGCAAAGTGCCAGCCAGCGCTACTTCGTCTCTCGAGATTGCGTCGTCGGCTTACGCCTCCTCGCAATGACG
>JAJUFY010000011.1 GCA_029263635.1 Ectothiorhodospiraceae bacterium
AGGACAAGCGCACGGGAGCCCGTGCCAGCGCGGTGCTGGCACTGGTCGGAGTGGTCAACATTCCGATCATTCACTACTCGGTGGTGTGGTGGAACACGCTGCACCAGGGCGCGACGGTCACCAAGCTGGGTGCGCCGTCCATCCACATCAGCATGCTGATTCCACTGCTGCTGATGGCCGTTGCCTTCATGGCCTACTATGGCGCTGCCATGCTGCTGCGGGCCCGCAACGAGCTGCTGGCGCGCGAGCGGAACAGCCGCTGGGTGCAGGAGATGATTGCCGAACAATGAAGACGTTTGCTGAGTTCATTCACATGGGCGGTTACGCGTTTTACGTGTGGACCTCCTACGCCCTCTCCGCCGCCGTCCTGGCGCTCAACCTGGCCCTGCCGCTGGCGCGGCGCAACCGACTGCTGGCCGACCTGCGGCGGCGTGCCAACGCCAGGAGGCCGGCATGACGGTACGCGGCCGGCGAATGCTGCTGGTGGGGCTGCTGCTGCTTGGGGTGAGCGGTGCGGCCGCGCTGGTGCTGATGGCGCTCAACGAAAACATGTCGCTGTTCTTCAGCCCGACCCAGGTCATGGCCGGCGAAGCGCCGCAGGGTCATCCGTTCCGGCTCGGCGGACTGGTGGCGGAAGGCAGCGTGGTCCGCTCCGGGCAGAGCCTGGACGTGCAGTTTGCGATTACCGACGGGGCGAATGTGGTGCCGGTGACCTACACGGGCATCCTGCCGGACCTGTTCCGGGAGGGGCAGGGCATCGTCGCCCGCGGCCGGTTGCAGGACGGGCTGTTCGTGGCCGAAGAAGTGCTCGCCAAGCACGACGAGAACTACATGCCGCCCGAGGTGCACGAGGCGCTGCAGAAGGGTCAGCAGCTCGCCAATCCGCACTCCCAATAAGCGGAGGCCGTCATGACTCCTGAACTCGGGCATTTTGCCCTGATCCTGGCGCTGGGGATGGCTGCCATCCAGGCGGTGCTGCCGCTGGCCGGCGCCGCCCTGGGCCGACCGGCCTGGATCGCGGTGGCACGGCCGGCCGCCGCCGGCCAGATGGTGTTCCTGAGCATCGCCTTCCTGGTGCTGTCCTGGGGCTTCTTCGTCAACGACTTCAGCATCGCCTACGTTGCCCACAACTCCAACACGGCGCTGCCCTGGTATTACCGCCTGTCCGCCGTCTGGGGCGCCCATGAGGGCTCGCTGCTGCTCTGGAGCCTGATCCTGGGCGGCTGGACGGTGGCGGTCGCGGCCGCCAGCCGCACGCTGCCGCCGGTGTTCGCGGCGCGGGTGCTGGGCGTGATGGGGCTGGTGAGCATCGGCTTCCTGCTGTTCATGCTGCTCACCTCCAACCCTTTCGAGCGGCTGTTCCCGGTGCCGCTGGAAGGGCGTGACCTCAACCCGCTGCTGCAGGACGTCGGGCTGATCGTGCATCCGCCCCTGCTGTACATGGGCTATGTCGGCTTCTCGGTGGCTTTTGCCTTCGCCATCGCGGCGCTGCTCGGCGGCCGGCTGGACGCTGCCTGGGCGCGCTGGTCGCGTCCCTGGACCACGGTGGCCTGGGTATTCCTCACGCTCGGCATCGTCATGGGCAGCTGGTGGGCCTATTACGAGCTGGGCTGGGGCGGCTGGTGGTTCTGGGATCCGGTCGAGAACGCCTCGTTCATGCCCTGGCTGGTCGGCACGGCGCTGATCCATTCGCTGGCGGTGACCGAGAAGCGTGGCACCTTCAAGAGCTGGACCGTGCTGCTCGCCATCGTCGCCTTCTCGCTGAGCCTGCTCGGCACTTTCCTGGTGCGGTCCGGCGTGCTCAATTCGGTGCATTCCTTCGCCGCCGATCCGGGCCGCGGCGTGTTCATCCTCGGCCTGCTGGTGCTGGCGGTGGGCGGCTCGCTGCTGCTGTATGCGGTGCGGGCGCCGAAGGTCTCCGCGCCGGTGCAGTTCGGCGTGCTCTCGCGCGAGAGCCTGCTGCTGATCAACAACGTGCTGCTGTCGGTGGCGGCCGCCACCGTGCTGCTCGGCACCCTGTATCCGCTGCTGACCGATGCCCTGGGGTTGGGCAGCATCTCGGTCGGCGAGCCGTACTTCAACACCGTGTTCGTGCCGCTGATGCTGCCGCTGGCGCTGCTGACCGGCATCGGCAGCCTGGCGCGCTGGAAGCAGGACCGGCTGACGCGGCTGGTGTGGGCGCTGCGCTGGGGCATCATCGCCGCCGGGGTGCTCGGCATCGCCTGCGCCTGGCTGGTGGACGGTGTCTCCTGGCTGGCCGCGCTCGGCATTGCGCTGGCGCTGTGGGTGGCCTGGGGAGCGCTGCAGACCGTCTGGGAGCGGGTCGCGCACCGGCGCGACAGGCTGGCCGCGCTCAGGAGCACCAGCCGCGGGGTCTGGGGCATGGTCCTGGCGCACCTGGGGCTGGGCGTGTTCATCGCCGGCGTCACGGTGGTCAGCACGCTGGATATCGAGCGCGACGGGCGGCTGGCGCCGGGCGAGAGCCTGAATCTGGCCGGCTACGACTACCGTTTCGACGGCGTGCGCCGCGCCAGCGGGCCGAACTATCAGGCCATCGAAGGCGTGATCACCATTTTCCGCGACGGGCGGCAGGTGACCGTGCTCTACCCCCAGAAGCGAACCTACCTCGTGCAACGGAATCCGATGACGGAGGCCGGGATCTCGGCCGGGTTGTTCCGCGATCTGTACGTGGCGCTGGGCGAGCCGCTGGATGACGGCGCCTGGAGCCTGCGGCTGCAGTACAAGCCGATGGAGCGCTGGATCTGGCTGGGCGGGCTGCTGATGGCGATCGGCGGGCTGCTGGCGGCGGCCGACCCGCGCTACCGGCGGCTGGCCGTGCGGGAGCGGCAGGCGGCGACGGCCACGGCCGGCCGGCTGGTGGAGGGCACCTGATGAAGAAAAAGGCGCTGATACCGCTGTTGATCTTCGGCGTGCTGGCGGTGCTGCTGGCGGTCGGCCTAAGGCTCGACCCGCACACGGTGCCGTCGCCGCTGATCGGCAAGCCGCTGCCGGCATTCACGGCGCCCCAGTTGCATGCGCCGGAGCAGACCTTCAGCAGCGACGAGATGATCGGCGAGGTGAGCGTGGTGAACGTGTTCGCCAGCTGGTGCATCCCCTGCCGGCAGGAGCATCCTTATCTGGCGCAGCTGGCCGCGCGCGGCATCGCGCCGATCTATGGCCTGAGCTACAAGGATCGGCGTGAAGACGCCCGGGCCTGGCTGGCCCGCTTCGGCGATGTCTACCGGGCCATCGCCTACGATCCGGAGGGCAGGGTGGGGCTGGACCTGGGCGTCTATGGCGTGCCGGAGACCTTCATCCTCGATCGCCACGGCGTGGTCCGCTACAAGCATATCGGTCCCATCGACGCGGCCGCGCTGCGGGACGAGATCGTGCCGCGGATCGAGCGGCTGATACGGGAGGGGCAATGAAGCGGCTGATCCTGTTGCTGCTGCTGGTGCCGGCGCTGGCCGTGGCGGCGCTCGGCGAGTTCGAGACGCCGCAGCAGGAGGCGCGTTACCGTGCGCTCAGCCAGCAGCTGCGCTGCCTGGTCTGCCAGGGCCAGAGCATCGCCGATTCCGATGCCGACTTGGCCAAGGATCTCAAGCGTGAAGTGCGGCGGATGATCCTGGAAGGCCGCACCGACGCCGAGATCAAGGATTTCATGGTGGCCCGTTACGGCGACTTCGTGCTGTACAAGCCGCCGGTGAAGGCGAGTACCTATCTGCTGTGGTTCGGGCCTTTCGTGCTGCTGATCGGCGGATTGGTGACCTGGTCCGTGCTGGCGCGCCGACGGCAGGCCGGCAGCGAGGCGCTGTCGGACGCCGAGCGAGAACGCCTGAGGCAGATATTGGACGGCGCCGACCGTCGGGGAGACGCATGATCACGTTCTGGATTGCCTGCGCCGTGATGTTGCTGGCGGCGCTTGCGCTGGTGCTGCGGCCGCTGCTGGCGGCCCGGCCGTTGCCGGCGCTCGATCAGCAAGAGGCCAATGTGGCGGTGTTCCGGCGCCGGCTGGCCGAGCTCGAGGCCGAGCAGGCGGCGGGGCTGCTGACCGAGGCCGATGCTGCCGAGGCCCGGCTGGAACTGGAGCGCCAGTTGCTCGGCGATGCCGCCAGCGATCCAACGCAGCCGCTTCGCTACCGGCCGTCCTACAAGACCGCCGCGGTGGTCGGAGTGGCGCTGCCGGTCGCGGTGCTGGCGCTTTATCTTCAGATGGGCAGCCCGCGTGTTCCCGATGCCCTGCCGAGCCAGGATGTGCAGAGCCAGCTTGCCTTTATTCAGGAGCACCTGGCCGAGCTGGAGCAGCAGGTCCGGGCCGAGCCGGACAATCTGGAAGCGCTGCTGATGCTTGGCCGTGCCTATGTGGTGCTGCAGCGCTACGACGAGGCGGTGGAGCTGTATGCGGCTGCCCAGCCGCGCTTTGGCGGGCAGCCGGCACTGCTGGTCGACCAGGCCGAGGCGCTGGGATATGCCCAGGGCGGCAACCTGCTCGGGCAGCCGGCGGCGCTGCTGGATCAGGCGCTGGCGCTGGCGCCGGCCTTCCCGAAAGGGCTGTGGCTGGCCGGGTTGGCGGCCATGCAGGCGGAGGATCCGGCACAGGCCCGGCAGCATTGGCAGCGGTTGCTGGCTGAGCTGCCGGCGGACAGCGAGGCTGCCGGGCAGGTGCGGGAGCTGCTGGCAGAGCTGGGAGGAGCCTCGGCTGACAGTGCCGGCCCGGCCGCATCGCTGCAGGTCGAAGTGCAGTTGGCGCCGGCCCTGGCGCAGCGGGTAGCGCCCGGCAGCACCGTGTTCGTGCTGGCCCGGCCGGCCGGCGGTGAGCAGCGGGCGCCGCTGGCGGTGGTGCGGCGCACAGTCGACGAGCTGCCGTTGGCGGTGACGCTGGACGAGTCGATGGCGATGGTGCCCGGCATGAGCCTGCGGGAATTTCCCGACGTGGTGGTCGAGGCACGGGTATCGCTCTCCGGTGCGGCTGCCAGCCAGGCCGGAGACCTGATCGGCCTCAGCGCACCGGTGAGGGTCGGCGACGCGCAGCGGGTCAGCATCGTGATCGACCGGGTGGTCGAGTAGTCGGCGAGTTCCCCGGTTTCGGCCTGGCGATATGGGGGATTGCCCGCATGGAGGGGGCTTGGCTTCGCCCTCACCTTGCCTGCACCTAGGACCAGCGGCGCCCGCGCCGCCATCGGCCGGGAAGCGAGACCCGGAGGAGGACTACATGGGCGACGTCGTTCAGTTCAGACGCCCGGAGAAGCCTGCCAGCACCCTCGACCTGCTGGTCGAGAGCTGGGGCGAGGGGGATAGCGGGCTGGAAGAGGATATTCGCCAGCAGTGCGGGGTCCTGCTCGATCAGTACAGCGTGCTGCCGGCCCTGTCGCTGCAGCTGCCATCGGTCGAAAGGCTTTCCGGACACGAGCAGTCGGAGCTGGCGCAGGCGCTGCAGGCACAGATCCGGCAGTGGGCCAGCGACTGGCACACGCGGCTGCTGTTCGAACTGCTGGGGGCGGAAATCCTGCGGCTGCGGGAGCTGCACGGCTATGGCGCCGTGCCCGGCTCCCATCAGTGACCCGTCCGGGCGCGCGGCCCTCGGCGCCCGGGCGGCGGCTCAGGCGGCGTCGAGTAGCCAAGCCTCCCAGTCGGCTTCCCGGAAGCCGATCCGGACGGTGTCGCCCCGCACCGTGACCGGCCGCTTGATCAGCGTCGGCTGTTCCAGCATCAGCGCCAGTGCGCTGTCCCTGTCCAGGCCGGCAGTCCGTTCCGGCGGCAGCTGCCGATAGGTGGTGCCCCGGCGGTTAAGCAGCGTTTCCCAGCCAAGCCGATCGGCCCAGTCCTCGAGCAGCGCCGGCGGCAGGCCGTCGCTGCGGAAATCATGGAAGCTGTGGGCGATCCCGCGATCCTCCAGCCAGCGCCGCGCCTTGCGGACGGTGTCGCAATTCTTGATGCCGTAGAGCGTGAGCATGATGAATCCCCCTGATAGTCGGGTGTGACCATCCGGCGGCGTGCCAGCGGCCTCCCCGGATACAGCCTGCGCACACCCTGCCGCGAGGGCAGCGGGAATGCAACCGGATAGGTGCGCTGGCGCTAGTTCGGCAGCGGTCCGTTCAGGACCTCCAGCAGCGTGTTGCGCAGAGCCTCCTGCTTGACAGGATCGGTCAGCGGTTCATTGTTTGCATCGGTAATGAAGAACACGTCCTCGGCGCGCTCGCCGACGGTGACGATCTTGGCGTTGTTGATGCGAATGCCGCAGAGGCTGAACGCATAGCCGACCTGGGCGAGCAGGCCTGGCCGGTCGCCGGTGATCAGCTCCAGCACGGTGCGGTTGTTGCGTTCGTCCAGGCTGAAGTTGATCTGCGTCTGAGTACGGAAGTGCCGCAGCCGCCGGGGCAGCATGCAGTAGCTCGGCGGCCGGAGCTGCAGCGGGTGCTGGCGCAGCGCCGTGCGCAGCGCGTCGCCGATCTCGGCGATCCGGTGTGGCTCGGTTGCCGGCGTGCCGTCGCTCTCCAGCACCAGGTAGCTGTCCAGGGTATAGCCGTCGCTGGTGCCGGCGATGCGGGCGTCCTGGATGTCGAGGCCGAGCTGGTCCAGGGTGGCGACGATGACGGCGAAGGTGTTGTCGCGGTCTTCGGCGTAGACGAAGACATCGGTGCCGCCGCGGGGGCTGTGCGGGTCGACCAGTATGAGCGGCAGCTCGTCCGGCGCGCGCTGGGCGATGGCTTCCGTGTGCCAGACGATCTCGTCGGCGGTGTAGCGCAGGAAGTAGTCGTCCGGGAAACTGCGCCAGAGCTTGCGCACCGTCATGTGGTGCAGGTTCTTCGCGGTCAGCTGCCGCCGCGCCGCCTCCTGCGCCTCGCGGATCTGCTCGTCCTTCTCCAGCGGGTTGCCGAGCCCGCGCCGCAACGCCCGGGTGGTAGCGGTATACAGCTCGGCCAGCAGCGAATCGCGCCAGGAGTTCCAGAGCGCGGGGTTGGTGGCGCGGATGTCGGCCACGGTAAGCAGGTACAGATAGTCCAGATGGGTGGAATCGCCCACCTGCTGGGCGAAGCGGTTGATCACCTCCGGGTCGCTGATGTCCATGCGCTGGGCGGTCATGGACATCAGCAAATGGTTGCGCACCAGCCAGCTCACCAGTCGGGTGTCGTAGGCGCTCAGGCCGTGGTCGCGGCAGAAGGCTTCGGCGTCCAGGGCGCCCAGCTCCGAGTGGTCGCCGCCACGGCCCTTGCCGATGTCGTGGAACAGCCCGGCGATGTAGAGCAGCTCCGGTTTCGGCAGCTTCGCCATGATGGCGTTGCACAGCGGCAGCTCGTCGGCGTGCTTGTCGAGCGCGAAGCGGCGCAGGTTGCGCAGCACGAACAGGGTGTGCGAGTCGACCGTGTAGGCATGGAACAGGTCGTACTGCATGCGTCCGGTGATGCGTCCGAACGGCACCAGGTACAGCTCCAGCACGCCGTAGCGGTGCATGCGGCGGAACTCGTGGGTGATGCCGCGCGGCTGCCTGAGGATTTCCATGAACAGGCTGCGGCAGCGGATATCGGCACGAAAGCGGTCGTCGATCAGGTGCCGGTACTGGCGGATCAGGCGGATGGTGGAAGCCCGCACGCCCTTCAGTTCCGGGTGCTGCTGTATCAGCAGGAACACTTCCAGCAGCGCGAACGGGTAGCGCTTGAAGACATTGCGGTGGGTCACCTCGATGAAGCCCTTGCGCGCCTGGAAGCGCTTGTTGATCAGCACCGGCGGGATGTCCTCGTCGGCGTAGAGAATCGCCTCCTGGAAGTGCTGCAGCAGCATCTCGTTGAGCCGCGACAGGTCCATGACCATCCGGTAGTAGCGCTGCATGAACTGCTCGACCGCCACGTTCGGATTCTCGTCGTGGTGGCCGAACTGCCTGGCCAGGGCGATCTGGTAATCGAGCAGCAGCCGGTCCTCGCGGCGGCCGGCGAGATGATGCAGGGCGAAACGGACGTTCCAGAGAAAGGTCTGGCCTTCGATCAGCTCCTGGTATTCGTCGTCGGTCAGGAACGCATGCTCGACCAGGTCGTGCAGGGTGTCGGCGCCGAAATGGCGCTTTGCCACCCAGCCGATCATGTGGATGTCGCGCAGGCCGCCGGGACCTTCCTTGATGTTCGGCTCGAGGTTGTAGGCGGTGTCGTGGTACTTGAGGTGGCGGGCCTGCTGTTCCTGCCACTTGGCTTCGAAGAAGGCGCGGCTCGGCCAGACCCGGGTCGGCCCGGTGGCTTCGCGCATGTGGGCGTAGAGCGCTGGCGGGCCGGCCAGCAGTCGGGATTCCATCAGGCTGGTGGCGATGGTGATATCGGCTTCGGCCTCCCGCACGCAGTCAGCCACGGTACGTACGCTGTGGCCGATTTCGAGGCCGATGTCCCAAAGCAGACCGATGAAGCGTTCCAGCCGGCCGTTCAGGGCCGCCACCGGTCCGTCAGGCAACAGCACCATCACATCGACGTCCGAGCCAGGATGCAGCTCCCCGCGGCCGTAGCCACCGACCGCTACCAGTGCCGCATCGGACTCGCCGACGCTGTGCTGCCAGGCGCGAATCAGCAGTTCGTCCACCAGCCTGGCCCGGGCCGGCACCAGCTCGGCGGCGGAAGCGCCGTTCTGGAAGCGCTCCAGCAGCACCCGGTCGCCCTGCTTGAGGGCGGCCTTGAGCAGCGGCAGCGGCTGGTTATCGGCAGCGAGCGCCGCGTCGCAGGCGGCGGAGTCGAACAGGGTCGGGTCGGGCGCGAAGCGGGGCCGCTTGCGCATGCGGGCCTGCCGGTCAGGCTGCCCCGTCGGGCAGCTGGGTCAGGATCTCGAAGCCGTCCGCAGTCACGGCGATCGTGTGCTCCCACTGCGCCGAGAGGCTATGGTCGCGGGTCACCACCGTCCAGCCGTCCTTGAGCAGCCGGGTGCCGGGACGGCCGGCATTGATCATCGGCTCGATGGTGAAGGTCATGCCTTCCTGCAGAGCCAGGCCGGTGCCGGGCTGGCCGTAGTGCAGGACCTGCGGGTCCTCATGGAAGACGCGGCCGATGCCATGGCCGCAGTATTCGCGCACCACCGAGAAGTTGTTGCGCTCGGCATGGACCTGGATGGCGTGGCCGATATCGCCCAGCCGCACGCCGGGGCGCACCATCTCGATGCCGATGTACATGCACTCGCGGGCGACGTCCGACAGCCGCCGGGCGAGCACGCTCGGCTCGCCGACGAAGAACATCCTGCTGGTGTCGCCGTGCCAGCCGTCCTTGATGACGGTGACGTCGATATTGATGATGTCGCCGCGCTTGAGCACCTTGTCGCCGGGGATGCCGTGGCAGACCACGTGGTTCACCGAGGTGCAGATCGACTTCGGGAAGCCGCGGTAGTTGAGCGGCGCGGGGATGGCGTCGAGCTCATTGACGATATAGTCGTGGCAGAGGCGATCCAGCTCGCCGGTGGTCACGCCCGGCTGCACGTGAGGCTCGATCATGTCCAGCACGCGAGCGGCGAGCTGGCCGGCGATCCGCATCTGCGCGATCTCGGCGGGGGTCTTGATAGTGACGGCCATGCGGTAATCCTGCTTGGCGGAACGAGGCGGCGTCACCGACGCGGGGGCGAGCGCCAAATTGTCGGTGGCAAGCAGAGTATGGTATAAAGCGCCGGCCTGTTAGGCAAACGGCCGCCGTCATTCCTCTGCAGCGGCTGATCCACAGGTACGCACGGTCGCACAAGCGGCAAATCCACACATGCACCGGCACATGCGGCGGGGTGCTCCGAGAGTCGAAAGCAGCTCCGGGGTTGCCGTATGGGGTGCATGGAGGTTCCAACCCTGACAAGGAGCTCACCATGGCTAACATCTCCATGCGGCAGATGCTGGAGGCCGGTGTCCATTTCGGTCACCAGACCCGCTATTGGAACCCCAAGATGGCCCCCTACATCTTCGGGGAACGCAACCAGATTCATATCGTCAACCTCGAGAAGACGGTCCCGCTCTTCAACGATGCCCTGAACTTCATGGGCAAGCTGGTGGCGAACGGCGGCACCATCCTGTTCGTCGGCACCAAGCGCGCGGCGCGCGATGCGGTCGCCGAGGCGGCGCAGCGCTGCGGCATGCCGTACGTCAATCACCGCTGGCTGGGCGGCATGCTGACCAACTTCCGCACCGTCAAGCAGTCGATCCGCCGGCTCAAGGATCTCGAGGCGCAGGAAGCGGAAGGCGTGTTCAACCGGCTGGTCAAGAAGGAACAGCTGATGCGCCACCGCGAGATGGAAAAGCTCAACCGCAGCCTGGCCGGCATCAAGGACATGGAGCGCCTGCCGGATGCGATGTTCGTGATCGACGTCGGCCACGAGAAGATCGCAGTGCAGGAAGCGCGCAAGCTCGGTATCCCGGTGGTGGCGGTGGTCGACACCAACAACTCCCCGGACGGGATCGATTACGTGATTCCCGGCAACGACGACGCCATCAGCGCTGTTCGGCTGTACCTGGATGCCGCGGCGACGGCCGTGGCCGATGCCCGCAGCGTGCTGGCCCAGGCGGCCGGCAGCCAGGACGAGTTCGTCGAGGTGCAGGAAGAGGCGCCGGCGCCCCGCAAGGCCGGTCGCCGTGCCCCGCGGCGCGAGCAGGAGGCCGGTGTGGCCGATGACGCCGCTGCGCAGGAATCCGGGGAATAACCCCGGATTCTTTACAAGACACGGATTGAGTGGAGGTTTCCGACATGGCAATTAGTGCAGCGCTGGTGAAGGAGCTGCGGGACCGGACCGGCTCCGGCATGATGGAGTGCAAGAACGCGCTGACCGAGACCAACGGCGACATCGAGGCCGCGATCGAACTGATGCGCAAGCGCGGTCTGGCGAAGGCCGACAAGAAGGCCGGCCGGACCGCGGCCGAAGGCCTGATCGTGGTGGCGCTGTCCGACGACGGTCGGCAGGGCGCCATGGTCGAGGTGAACTGCGAGACCGACTTCGTCGCCGGCGGCGACGATTTTCGCGATTTTGCCCAGGCGGTCGGCCAGAAGGTGCTGGAGGCCGATCCTGCCGACCTGGATGCGCTCAACGCGCTCGACCTCGGCGGCAAGAGCGTCAACGACACGCGTCTGGAGCTGGTCGCCAAGATCGGCGAGAACATCCAGGTGCGCCGTTTCACGCGCTTCCAGACCGACGCCGGTCGCATCACCAGTTATCTGCACGGTGCCCGCATCGGCGTGATGGTCGAGCTGGAGGGCGGTAGCGACGAGCTGGGCAAGGATATCGCCATGCATGTCGCCGCCAGCCGGCCGATCTGCGTCGAGGAGAAGGACGTGCCGGCCGAGGTGGTCGAGAAGGAGCGCGAGATCCTGATCGCGCAGGCCGAGGAGAGCGGCAAGCCTCGCGAGATCGTCGAGAAGATGGTGCAGGGTCGCATCAGCAAGTTCCTGGCCGAGATGACCCTGGTTGGCCAGCCCTTCGTCAAGGATCCGGACCAGACGGTCGGCAAGCTGCTCAAGGGCGCCGGTGCCAAGGTGACCCGTTTCGCGCGCTTCGAAGTCGGCGAGGGCATCGAGAAGAAGCAGGAGAACTTCGCCGACGAAGTGATGGCGCAGGTGCGCGGTTCCTAAGCGTTCGATTGATCCAGGGCGGGTGACGGCATGGCCGAAGCAGTTTACAAACGGATTCTGCTCAAGCTCAGTGGCGAAGCGCTGATGGGCGATGGCGACTATGGCATCGCCCCGGCCGTCATCCAGCGCCTGGCGTCCGAAATCCGCCAGATCGTCGGCCTCGGCGTGCAGGTTGCGCTGGTGGTCGGCGGCGGCAATATCTTTCGTGGTGCCGGGTTGGCGGCGAAAGGCATGGATCGCGTGACCGCCGACCACATGGGGATGCTGGCGACGGTGATGAATGCGCTGGCACTGCAGGACGCGCTGGAGCGGGAACAGGTGTTCACCCGCGTGATGTCGGCCATCAAGATCAATCAGGTCTGTGAGGACTACATCCGCCGTCGCGCCATCCGCCATCTGGAAAAAGGCCGGGTGGTGGTGTTCGCTGCCGGCACCGGCAATCCGTTCTTCACCACCGACTCGGCGGCCAGCCTGCGGGCGATCGAGATCGATGCCGACATCATGCTCAAGGCCACCAAGGTCGACGGCGTCTATTCCGCCGATCCCAAGACCAATCCGGGGGCGGAGCGTTATCAGCGCCTAACCTATGATGAAGTCATCCAGCGCAAGCTGGAGGTCATGGATGCGACCGCGATTGTCTTGTGCCGCGACCATGGGATGCCGATCATGGTGTTCGACATGACGCAGCCTGGGGCGCTTCTGGACGCGGTCTGTGGCAAGGACATCGGCACCATCGTGGAGAGGTGACAGCCATGATCAACGATATCAAGAAAGACGCCAGCGACCGGATGGCCAAGAGCGTCGAGACGCTCCGCCAGGATCTGACCAAGATCCGCACCGGGCGCGCGCATACCAGTCTGCTCGACCACATCACCGTTTCCTACTACGGCAGCGAGGTACCGTTGAGCCATGTGGCGACGGTCGCGGTGGCCGACGCCCGCACGCTGACGGTGACGCCGTGGGAAAAGAACATGGTGGCGGCGGTGGAAAAGGCGCTGATGACCTCAGATCTGGGGTTGAACCCGTCCAGTGCGGGAACCCTGATCCGGGTGCCGCTGCCGCCGCTGACCGAGGAGCGTCGCCGCGACTTTACCCGCATCGTGCGTCAGGAAGCCGAGCAGGCGCGGGTTGCGATCCGCAACATTCGTCGCGATGCCAACAGCGATATCAAGGAATTGGTGAAGGCGAAGGAAGCTTCCGAAGACGAGGCGCGTCGTGCCGAGGAAGAGATCCAGAAGCTGACCGACAAGTACATCAAGGAAATCGATACGCTACTCGAGGCGAAAGAAAAGGAACTGATGGAAATCTGAGTCGGCCCGGCTCAGCATCATGCCGCATCTGCAGCGGGCGCCATTTCTATACCAAACGCTCCGCCATAGGCCGAGGCTGCTATGAGCGCCGACCAGACCAATTTTGGCTCACTTCCCTGGCCCGACGTTCTGCCGCAGCACGTCGCTATCGTCATGGACGGCAACGGCCGCTGGGCGCAGGCCCGCTCGCTGCCACGGCATGCCGGCCATAAGGCTGGCGTTGCCTCGGTGCGCGCCGTCACTGAGGCCTGCGGCAAGCTCGGGATCAAGGCCCTGACTCTGTTTGCCTTCAGCAGCGAGAACTGGGAGCGGCCCCAGGCCGAGGTCTCGGTGCTGATGGAGCTGTTCCTGCGGGCTCTGCAGCGGGAGACTTCCAGACTCGCCCGCAACAATGTGCGACTGCGCCTGATCGGCGATCGCACGCGCTTTCCTCCCCGGCTGCAGGAAGAGATTGCCGCGGCCGAGGAGAAAACCGCGAACGGCACCGGGCTGCAGCTGACCATTGCCGCCAGCTATGGCGGTCGCTGGGATCTGACCCAGGCCGCGGCGGCGGCAGCCCGTGCAGCCCTGGCCGGCGAGCTCCGGCCGGAGCAGATCACCCCCGAACGCCTGGAAGGCTACCTGTCCACGGCCGGATTGCCGGAGCCCGATCTGCTCATCCGTACCGGCGGCGAACGCCGCATCAGTAATTTCCTGCTTTGGCAGTTTGCTTATACCGAACTTTATTTCACCGACGTGTTGTGGCCGGATTTCCGTGCGCCGGAACTGGCGCAGGCCTTTGCCGATTTCGCCCGCCGGCAGCGCCGGTTCGGGCGCACGCCGGAGCAGTTGGAGCAGTTGCAGCGTGCTTAACCGTGTCTTGACCGCCCTGGTGCTGGCGCCCCTGGCGCTGGCAGTGATCTGGCTGATGCCGACGGCCGGGGTGGCCGTCCTGTTTGGCATCGTCGTCATGCTCGGTGGGGCCGAATGGGCCCGCCTTATCGGGCTGGTGAGCACCCGCTCGCAGCTGTTCTTCCTGATCGGGCTGCTGCTGGTGCTCGCCTTCGGATGGATCTTTTACCGTTCCGCCTTGTCGAATGTGCCAATCGTCGCGCTTGCTGCGGCCGGCTGGCTGCTGATCCTGTACTGGCTGCGGCGCTACAGCCAGCTCGGCGGTACGCCGCCGCCTCCGCCGCTGGTCGGCGCGCTGATCGGCTACCTGGTGCTCGGCCTGGCCTGGTTCTCGCTGGTGGTGCTGCACGGCCTGGAAGACGGCGCCTATCTCGTCACGCTGCTGCTGCTGGTGGTCTGGGGCGCCGACACCGGCGCTTATGTCGCCGGCCGCAGCCTCGGCCGGCACAAGTTGGCGCCGGTCATCAGTCCGGGCAAGACCCGGGAAGGCGCTGTCGGCGGACTGCTGCTGGCGCTGCTGGCCGGCGGCCTGCTGCACCTGGCGCTGAACCCCGGCGAGCCGTCGCTGCCGGTGCTGCTGCCGCTGCTGGCGGTGACGGTGCTGTTCTCGATCGTCGGCGATCTGTTCGAGAGCATGATCAAGCGCCAGCACGGCGCCAAGGACAGCGGGACGTTGCTGCCGGGACACGGTGGGGTGCTGGACCGCATCGACAGCCTGACGGCGGCGGCGCCCATCTTCGTCATGGGATTGCTATGGTGGCGGATGACGCCGTGATGCAATTGCTGGTACTCGGCTCGACCGGTTCGATCGGGCTGAGCACGCTGGATGTCGCTGCCAGGCACCCGGACCGCTACCGTGTGCTGGGGCTGGCTGCCCACAGCAACATCGGGCGGCTGCGCGATCAATGCCTGCGGTTCTCGCCGCGCTATGCCGCCGTGGCCGATCCTGCCGCGGCCGACGAGCTACGCCGCCAGCTGGCGGCCGACGGCTGTCCGACCGAAGTGCTCGGCGGCGACGATGCGGCGCGCGAGCTGGCCGCCCTGGACGAGGTCGATTGCGTGGTCGCAGGCATCGTCGGTGCGGCCGGGCTGCGGCCGACGCTGGCGGCCGCGGAGCAGGGCAAGCGCATCCTGCTGGCCAACAAGGAGGTGCTGGTCATGGCCGGTGCCCTGTTCATGGAAGCGGTGCGCCGCAGCGGTGCGCTGCTGATGCCCATCGACAGCGAGCACAACGCCATCTTCCAGTGCCTGCCGGACGACTTCGCGACCCGGGGACTGGCCGGCGCCGGCGTGCGGCGCGTCCTGCTGACCGCTTCGGGCGGGCCGTTCCGCGAGGCGCCGCTGGAGCGGCTGCCCGAGGTCACGCCCGAAGAAGCCTGCGCGCACCCGAACTGGTCCATGGGCCGCAAGATCTCGCTCGACTCGGCCACCATGATGAACAAGGGGCTGGAGCTGATCGAAGCCTGCCTGCTGTTCGACGCCGTCCCGGAGCAGGTCGACGTGGTTCTGCACCCGCAGAGCATCGTGCATTCCATGGTCGAATACGTGGACGGCTCGGTGCTGGCGCAGCTGGGCAACCCGGACATGCGCACTCCCATCGCCCATGCCCTGGCCTGGCCGGAACGGACCACGGCCGGCGTCGGGCCACTGGACCTGGTCAAGATCGGCCGGCTCGACTTCGAGGCTCCGGACCTGCGCCGCTATCCCTGCCTGGGGCTGGCCTACGATGCCTTGCGGGTCGGTGGGACCGCCTGCGCGGCGCTGAATGCCGCCAATGAAATCGCCGTGGCCGAGTTCCTTGCCCGGCGCATCCGCTTTACCGATATTGCCCGCGTCGTGGGCCGGGTGCTGGAACGCCTGTCCAGCCAGCCGGTACGCAGCCTGGACGATGTGCTGGCGGCCGATCAGCTGGCGCGCAATGATGCCCGCTCGGCTGTGCGGGCGCTGACGGCGGCATAGGCAATGGACATTCTGCAGAACATCCTCGGTTTCATCGTCGCCATCGGCATCCTGGTCGCGTTCCACGAGTTCGGCCATTACTGGGTGGCGAAGCGGCTTGGCGTCAAGGTGCTGCGCTACTCGATCGGTTTCGGCAAGCCGCTGCTGCGCTGGCGCGGCGGCAAGGACGGCACCGAATACGTGGTGGCCGCCATTCCGCTGGGCGGCTACGTGAAGATGCTGGACGAGCGCGAGGGCGACGTGCCGCCCGAGGACCGGCACAGGGCCTTCAACCGCAAGCCCGTGGGCGTCCGGGCTGCGATCGTTGCTGCCGGCCCGGCCT
>JAJUFY010000383.1 GCA_029263635.1 Ectothiorhodospiraceae bacterium
TACCACGATGGCCGGCCCGGACGGCAGATCCCAGGCGAAGGAAGCGGCCAGCCCCAGCAGCACCGCCAGCGCCCCCACTGCCGCAGCCCGCCCCGCCATCTGCTCGGGGGTCCGGGAGAACGCCCGGGCCGTGGCGGCCGGGATGATGAGCAGCGAAGTGACCAGCAGCACGCCGACGATCTTCATCGCCACCGCGATCACGATGGCCATGCTGATCATGAACAGCAGCTGGGTGCGGATCATGGGCACGCCCTCGGCCCGGGCCAGCTCCTCGTTCAGCGTGACCAGCAACAGCGGCCGCCAGATCGACGCCAGCAGCGCCAGCACCAGGGCGCCGCCGCCGAAGATCCAGACCAAATCGGCGTCGCTGACCGCCAGGATATCGCCGAACAGATAGGCCATCAGGTCGACCCGCAGGCCCTGGACAAAGGCGAGCGCCACCAGCCCGAGCGACAGGGCACTGTGCGAGAGGATGCCGAGCAAGGTGTCATCGGCCAGCCGCTGGGTTGCCCGCAGCACCACCACGGCCACCGCCAGCAGCAGACAGACCGCGACCACGCCGAGGTTGAGATCCAGATGCAGCAGAAAGGCCAGCGCTACCCCGAGCAGCGCCGAATGCGCGAGGGTATCGCCGAAATAGGCCATCCGCCGCCAGACCACGAAGCTGCCCAGCGGTCCCGCCAGCAGCGCCAGGCCCAGGCCGGCAATCAGTGCCCGCAACAGGAAGCTGTCCATGCTCAGTGCCGATGGCCGCCGTGGGTGTAAACGCCGATGCCGGGCGCGACATGATGGCCGAACAGGGCGCGGTATTCGGGATGCTCGCGCACCGAAGCCGGCTCGCCCCGGCAGGAGATGCGCCCATCGCTGAGGCAGATCACCTCGTCGCTTGCCGCCATCACCAGGTGCAGATCGTGCGATACCACCAGGATTCCGCAGCCCCACTGGCGGCGGACCGTCTGGATCAGCTCGTAGAGCTCGGCCTGACCGTTGACGTCCAGTCCTGCAGCCGGCTCATCCAGGAACAGCAGATCGGGGTCCCGTAGCAGCGCCCGCGCCAGCAGCACGCGCCGGTTCTCCCCACCCGACAGCGCCTGCAGCGGCCGCTCGAGCAGGTGCCCGATCCGGGTCGCGGCCACCACCTCGTCCAGCCGCCCCGCGGTCGGGCTCAGCTGCAGCCGCAGGAATCGGCGCACCGTGAGCGGCAGGTTGTCGTCAATCTGGAAACGCTGGGGCACATAACCGCTGCGCAGGCCCGGCTGGCGCTCGATGGTGCCGGCCTCGGGCCTGAGCACGCCGCAGAGGATCTTGACCAGGGTCGACTTGCCGGCACCGTTCGGCCCGACCAGGGTCAGCAGCTCGCCGCGCCCGAGATCGATGTCGATCCCGTTCAACAGCTGCCGGCGCTCGCTGCTGTAGCGCAGCCCACGCGCCGACAGCAGCGGTAAGGCGGATGGTGTCGTTGCTTCGCTATCGCGCTGGCCGAGAAGCATGCCGGATTCCAGGCTGCTGACGTGGAATGTTATGTTATTACATTGCAAGCCGAGACACACGGACTCCCTGATGCGTCGTTACCACCTGCCGCTCCTTATCCCCCTGCTGCTGCTGAGCCTGGGAGCTAACGCCGCGCCGAGGGTGGTCGTCACCATCCTGCCCGTGCACTCGCTGGTCGCCGCTGTCATGGAAGGCGTCGGGGAACCCCGGCTGCTGCTGCCAGCCGGCGCCTCGCCGCACAGCTATGCCCTGCTGCCGTCGGACGCGCAGGCGCTGACCGAGGCCGACCTCATCGTCTGGGTCGGTCCGGACCTCGAGCCGTTCCTGCAGAAGTCGCTGCGCACGCTGGCTCGCCGGGCGGCGACCATGCAGCTCACCGCCCTCCCGGACCTGACGCTGCTCGGCACCGATCCGCAACACGTACACGCGGGCCATGAGGGCGGCGATCACCGGCACGATCCTCATCTCTGGCTGGATCCGGTCAATGCAATGGCGATCGTCGAAGCGGTCCAGGCGCAACTCGCGGCGCTGGACCCTGCCAATACGGACGTTTATCGAGCCAATGCCGAGCGGCAGCAACAGCGCCTGCACGCCCTGGACCGCGAGCTGCAGGCCGCCACGGCACCGCTGCAGGGAATGCGCTTCCTGGTCTTTCACGATGCCTACCGGTACTTCACCGAA
>JAJUFY010000458.1 GCA_029263635.1 Ectothiorhodospiraceae bacterium
CAGAAGATGCTCCCGGCGCTGGTCGAGAAGGGCGCCATCCGGGTGCGGGTGGTGCGGCAGCGACGGGTCGTCGAGATCGTCGAGACGGGGAAGGTCACCGCTGACCCGCCGCGGAAAGGGGATAAGCGAGCTGCCGAGGCAGCCAAACCGATGCCAGGCTCACCCGAGTGGTGGGCGGCGCGGGAGGTGGCGGCGTGAGCCGGCTGGGGCTGACCCACTGCCGCTGGCCGCGCTGTCAGATCCGGGTCCCGGCCGGGCGTTGGGGGTGCCGGGAGCACTGGTACGCGCTGCCCTGGCAGCTGCGCAAGCCGCTGATCGCGACCGTCGAGCCGGCGCAACTGGCCGGCGGCGCGCCCTCGCAGGCGTGGCTCGAGGCGAGTGACCGGGCCCGGGCATGGGCTGAGAAACAGGCGGCCGATCCCAACCAGGAGCCGCTGCTGTGAGCGCGGCCGCGACGAACCGCCGGCCGATGCTGACCGCCAAGGTGCCGTCGGAGCAGACCGGCCTGATCGGGGCGCTCTACGTGCACCTGGAGGTGGACGCGCAGGGCCGCCCGCAGCGCCTCGGCATCTCCTCGCCGGGGCGGATGACGGAATCGACCATGGAGACGGTGCTGCAGGCGGTGGCCGAGGCGGCGAGCGGGCTGCTCGAGGAGGTGGCGTGATGTTCGGGCCGCACCCGGACCCTGATGTCCGGATCCTGAGCTTAGGGGCCGGCGTGCAATCCTCCACGATGGCGCTGATGGCCGCGCATGGTGAGTTCGGGGACATGCCAGATGCGGCGATCTTCGCTGACACTGGAGCCGAGCCGGCGCCGGTCTACGAGCATTTGGAGTGGCTGGCGAGCGACAACGTGCTGCCGTTCCCGATCCACGTTGTCAGCGGCGGCAACATCTACGAAGACCTGATGGCCGGGACGAACAGCACCGGCCAAGACTGGACGCCGATACCAATGTTCCTGAAGCGTCCCGATGGCGCGCGGGAGTTCGCCTGGAAGCGCGGGCAGGGCCGGCGGCAGTGCACGAATGAATACAAGCTGCAACCCCTGATGAGGGCGATCAGGGATGTGGTTTTAGGCCCACGCGGACTGACCTCCCCATCCGGCAGGGTGCGCAAGGGCGTGGTGGCCGAAAGCTGGATCGGCATAAGCACCGACGAGGCGGCGCGAATGAAGCCTTCGCGGTGGAGTTGGCAGCACAACCGCTGGCCGCTGGTCGAGCGGGGAATGAGCCGCGGCGACTGCCTCCTATGGCTGAGAAACCACGGCTATCCGCCGCCGCCAAAGTCCGCCTGCACGTTCTGCCCCTTCATGACGAAAGAGGAGCGTCGTTGGCTGCGGGACAACGATCCAGCTGGCCACAAGCAGGCTATTGAGGTGGACGAGGCATTGCGCGAGCAAGCCGCGCGCGGAGCATACAAGGGCGTGCCCTACCTGCACAGCAGCCTCCAGCCATTGCGCGAATTGGACCTCTCGACCGACGAGGAGCGCGGCCAAGGCAGCCTCTGGGTCAGTGAGTGCGAGGGGGTGTGCGGGATATGAGCGCCCGTGCGATCGCCAGTGCGCCGGCCTGCTGCATGCCCGGCTGTGGCCGGCCGGGGGTGCATGGCTCGGGGGTCAAC
>JAJUFY010000314.1 GCA_029263635.1 Ectothiorhodospiraceae bacterium
AAGGCTGCGACGGCCTGATCACCTCGGCCGTGTTCATCCTGCACAAGATGCCGAAGTTCATGCGCACGGTGTGCCTGGAGTTCTACGGCTCCGACCTGCGCGAGGCCGTGCCGGCCATCGTCGAGATCATCCAGGACATCGAGCGTGACCCCGACGTCAAGCTCTGCGGCCTGGAGCACCTGGACGAGCGCTACGTGCGCGCCGTCGGCTACACGCCCAAGGGCGCCCGCGGCGAGCGGCCGAAGATGGTGCTGCTGGCCGACGTCGGCTCCGACAACGAGGATGCCTGCGCCGCTGCCTCCTCGCGCATGGTGCGGCTCGCCAACGCCCGCAATGCCGACGGCTTCATCGCTGTGTCGCCGGAAGCGCGCAAGACCTTCTGGCTGGACCGCTCGCGCACGGCGGCCATTGCCCGCCACACCAACGCCTTCAAAATCAACGAAGACGTGGTGATCCCGCTCGACAAGCTCGCCGAGTACAGCGAGGGCATCGAGCGCATCAACATCCGCCAGTCGATCAAGAACAAGCTCAAGCTGGCCCGCGCAATCCGCGCCTACCTGCAGACCGACCTGCCCGAGCTCGCGACCGGTCTGCTTG
This sequence comes from Ectothiorhodospiraceae bacterium, assembly GCA_029263635.1. Classification (GTDB taxonomy): domain Bacteria; phylum Pseudomonadota; class Gammaproteobacteria; order Nitrococcales; family AK92; genus JAAYIK01. The sequence continues at coordinate 598 of JAJUFY010000314.1, forward strand.
GCCCCGGCCGCGCCGACCTCAAGAGCACCACGGAAGGCACGGCCATCGTCGAGACCAAGCAGCAGGCGTCCATCGCGCTGCTGGACCGCGTCGAAGAGCGCTGGCAGGGCATCCTCGATAACCTGGACGGCGACGCCGAGGCCTTCGACCACCTGCTGGACGACCAGGCCCGCGCCGACCGCCGCCCCGGCGACACCCTCATCCAGCTGCTGCTGCGCCGCAGCCTGCGCATCTCCTGGAAGACCGACATCCAGCGGCCGATCCGCGACCTGTTCGAGGGCCAGGACCTGGAGCCGGTGCGCAAGAAGATCGACGAGATCCACCAGCAGGTGCTCTCCAGCCGGCTGTTCGTGGCGCTGCACATGCACGCCGGCGACGGCAACGTGCACACCAACATCCCCGTCAACTCGAACGACTACGAGATGATGCAGGAGGCCGAGTGCATCGTTGACGAGGTGATGGAGCTCGCCCACAAGCTGGACGGCGTGATCTCCGGCGAGCACGGCATCGGCCTCACCAAGATGCAGTACCTCGACAAGGAAGTGGTCGAGAACTTCACCCGCTACAAGCAGCAGGTCGACCCGCACGGCCGCTTCAACAAGGGCAAGCTGCTGGCCGGCTCGGGCCTGGCCAACGCCTACACGCCCAGCCTGCGGCTGGTGGAGCAGGAGGCGCTGATCCTCGAGCAGAGCGAGCTCGGCGCGCTCAACGACGACATCAAGGACTGCCTGCGCTGCGGCAAGTGCAAGCCGGTGTGCACCACCCACGTGCCGCGGGCCAACCTCCTGTACTCGCCGCGCAACAAGATCCTTGCCACCGGGCTGATGATCGAGGCGTTCCTGTACGAGGAGCAGACCCGCCGCGGCATCTCCATCCAGCATTGGGAGGAGATGAACGATGTGGCCGACCACTGCACCATCTGCCACCGCTGCGTGAACCCCTGCCCGGTGAACATCGACTTCGGCGACGTGACGGTGCGCATGCGCAGCATCCTGCTGGAGCGCGGCCAGCGCCGCACCAGCGCCCAGGCCAAGGCCGGCATGGCCTTCCTCAATGTCAACGACGCCAGCACCATCAAGACCATGCGCGCCGGCCTGATCCAGGGCGGCTTTGCCGCGCAGCGGCTGGGCTACCGCGCCGCCAAGGCGGTGGGGCTCACCAAGCCCAAGGCCGAGCAGACCATCAAGGACCGGCCGCGCAACACCACCGGTGGCGGCGGGCTCAGGGGCATTCCGGTCAAGGTAGTCGGCATGGTCGAGCGGCCGCTGCCGAAGATCACTTCCAAGACCACCGCCCGCGCCGATCTGGGGCTGGAAGACGACAAGTACGTGCCGATCATCCGCGACCCGAAGAAGGTCAACGAGAACTCGGACGCGGTGTTCTACTTCCCCGGCTGCGGCTCCGAGCGGCTGTTCGGCCAGATCGGCCTGGCCACCATGGCCATGCTCTACGAAGCCGGCGCCCAAGTGGTGCTGCCGCCCGGCTACCTCTGCTGCGGCTACCCGCAGACCGCCGGCGGCGACATCGACAAGGGCAACGCCATCTCCACCGCGAACCGTGTACTGTTCCACCGGGTGGCCAACACCCTGAACTACATGGACATCAAGACGGTGATCGTCTCCTGCGGCACCTGCATGGATCAGTTGCTGCAATACCAGTTCGACCAGATCTTCCCCGGGTGCCGGCTGCTCGACATCCACGAGTACCTGATGGAAAAGGGCTTCAAGCTCGACGGCGAGGGCGACACCAAGTACCTCTACCACGAGCCGTGCCACAACCCGATGAAGACCTACAAGAGCCAGCAGGTGGTGGACACGCTGATGGGCACCAGCGTGAAGATGAACGACCGCTGCTGCGGCGAATCCGGCACCTTCGCCGTCAACCGCCCGGACATCGCCAGCCAGGTCCGCTTCCGCAAGGAAGAGGAAATCAACAAGGACGTCGCCGTGCTCACCGGCAAGCCGGTGGCGGAGAAGGGCAAGGTGAAGATGCTGACCTCCTGCCCGGCCTGCCTGCAGGGTCTGTCCCGCTACTCCGAAGACACGGGCGTGGATGCCGACTACGTCGTCATCGAGATGGCGCGGGCCATGTGGGGCGAAAGCTGGCAGAAGCAGTTTATTGAGAAGGCGAAGGCAGGGGGGATTGAGAAGGTGCTCTTGTAAGAGCCAACCTGTTACGAGAGCGCTGCCATTAAATATCTGCCCGCGAGTGCGGGCAGATATAGTCAGTGAGTACCTTAGAAAATTTTCCCGCAGCACCGCTGGTACAGTGATACTCT
>JAJUFY010000112.1 GCA_029263635.1 Ectothiorhodospiraceae bacterium
GATCGGCTCCTTGGCGATCTTGAGCACCTTGCGCACCTTGTCTTCGGGCATCTCCATGCGCTCGGCCAGCTCCTCCGGCGTGGCCTCCCGGCCCATCTCCTGCAGCATCTGGCGGGAGACGCGGTTGAGCTTGTTGATCGTCTCGATCATGTGCACCGGGATGCGGATGGTGCGGGCCTGGTCCGCGATGGAGCGGGTGATGGCCTGGCGGATCCACCAGGTGGCATAGGTCGAGAACTTGAAGCCGCGGCGGAATTCGAACTTGTCCACCGCCTTCATGAGACCGATGTTGCCCTCCTGGATCAGGTCCAGGAACTGCAGGCCGCGGTTGGTGTACTTCTTGGCGATGGAGATCACCAGCCGCAGGTTGGCTTCCACCATTTCCTTCTTGGCCCGGCGTGCCTTGGCCTCGCCGATCGACATCCGCCGGTTGATCTCCTTGATCTCGGTGATGGTCAGACCGGTCGAACGCTCCAGCTGGCGCAGCTGTGACTGCGCGGCGCGGATGGTGTCGGCGACGTCGGCGAGCTTCGCCGAATAGGCCTGCTTGCCGTCCAGATGCTCGGCCAGCCAGGCCTCGTCGGTTTCCCGGCCCGGGAAGGTCTCGAGGAAGGTCTTGCGCGGCATCTCGGCCTGCTTCACGCAGGCACGCATGACCTCGCGCTCGTTGGCGCGGATACGGTCGATCGCCTTGCGCAGGTTGTCGACCATGTCGTCGATGACGCGCGGGGTGAACTTGAAGGTGAGGAACAGCTTGCCGAGTTCCTCGCGCACTTCGGCCACGCGGGCGCGGTCATCGGCGGCCAGCGCCGCTTCCATCTGCTGATGGAGCTCGGCGAGGCGGCCGAACAGCTCCTCCGCGAGCACCGGATCCGGGCCGCTGTCGCCAACGGTCTCGCTGCTGTCGGCGTCGTCCTCGTCGTCCTCGTCGTCGTCATCCTTGACGTCGGCGCTGCCGGCGTCTTCCGCGACGCTCAGCTCGGGCTCGATCTCGCCGTCGGGGACCGGCTCGACATTGAGATCGCGAAAGCCGGCCAGCAGGTCGCTCAGGCGCGTCTCGCCCGCCTTCACCCGCTCATAGGTCTCCAGCAGGTACTGCGCCGATTCCGGGTAGGCGGACACGGCGGTCAGCACCTGGTCCAGGCCTTCCTCGATGCGCTTGGCGAGCTCGATCTCACCTTCGCGGGTCAGCAGCTCGACCGTGCCCATCTCCCGCATGTACATGCGGACCGGGTCGGTGGTGCGGCCAAATTCGGCGTCGACCGCAGCCAGGGCAGCGGCGGCTTCTTCGGTCTCGTCGTCATCGGCCGGAGCCGTCGCATCGGCCAGCAGCAGGGTATCGGTATCCGGCGCCACTTCATGGACGGTAATGCCCATGTCGTTGATCATGCCGATGATGTCTTCGATCTGCTCCGGATCGACGATGTCGTCGGGGAGGTGGTCGTTGACCTCGGCATAGGTGAGAAACCCCTGCTCCTTGCCCCTTGCGATAAGCTCCTTGATTTGCGACTGTTGATCTGTCATAACGTGTCGGATACCGCAGCTGTGGGTTGGTGGCGCAAGACAAACCGCGCATTATAGCGGCGTTTTGCGTCCGTACAATCTCATGACCCCAAAGGGGCCATGGGCTTACGTGCGAGCAGCGCCTGCCATTCGTGCAACTCGGTCTCCGTCAGCGCTCCTTGCTGAAGCTTCTTGTCCAAGTATTGCAGGCGTTTCTCGTCTAGCAATCTCTCCATCCATGTCAGGGCGCCCCGGAATTCCGCTTCCAGGCCTGATTCGGGCACTGCGTGTTCCCAGGCAGCCAGTTTCCAGAGCGTTGCCTCATGAGGGCTGTCCCGGAAGCGCTCAAGCATCCCGGCGGATGTCAGGCTCGGTTCCGCCCGGGCCAGCGCGGCCAGTTCGACGAATAGATCCACGCCGGGCGTGTCCAGTTCCCGCAGCCGCTCCAGGTCCTCGACCAGTCCTGCCAGCGCCGGCTGCTGCAGGAGCAGGGCGATAGCCAGCCGGATCGGCCGCCGTGCCATGACCGCCGCCGCGGGCCGGGCCGCCGGCTTGGCAGCCGGTCTGGCCGCCGTGCCGGCCAGCACCAGCGCCTCCACCTGGTCGGTATCGGCGCGGGTGCGCTCAGCCAGCTGCGCAATCATCAGATCCCGGAAAATCCCGGGCGGCAGCTTGCGCAATGCCGGCGCGGCTCTCTCCGCCAGCCGCGCCCTGCCGTCGACGCTGCTGGTGTCGGTTTCGGCCGCCAGCTGCTCGAAGAACACTTCCGACAGCGGCCGGGCCTGAGCGAGCCGTTCCCGAAACGCGTCGACGCCTTCGGCGCGTACCAGCGAGTCGGTTTCCTGCCGTGCGGGCAGGAAAAGTAAGAATTCCTGGTGACAGTCTCGCTTGGTCGGCTGGGTCGCTTCCTCCGGCGCCCACGCTGCCTGTCGGCCGGCGCGGTCGCCATCGAAGCAGAACACCACGTTGGGAGTGCTGCGGAACAGCCGCTCCATCTGCGCGGTGGACGTCGCGGTACCGAGCGTGGCGACGGCCTCCCGAATTCCGAACTGCGCCAGCGCCACGACATCCATGTAACCCTCCACCACCACCAGTCGCGGCGGCCTCGGGTTAACCTGCAGACACTCGTATAAGCCGTAGAGTTCCCGGCCCTTGTGGAACACCGGGGTTTCCGGCGAGTTCAGATACTTCGGCTCGCCGCTGTCGAGCACCCGGCCGCCGAAGCCGATGATGCGGCCGCGCCGGTCGCGGATCGGGAACATCACGCGCCGCCAGAAGCGGTCCCGGATCTCGCCGCCGCGGTCGGCGGCCAGCCCGGCGGTCATCAGCAGCCTGGGGTTGCCAAGCGCCCGCACCAGGCTGTCGCGGCCCGGCGGCGCGAAACCCAGGCCATATTCGGCGGCAATCTCCCCGCTCAGGCCGCGGCGCTTCAGGTAGTCGACCGCCAGGGCGCGGTCCGGATGCCGGCGCAGCCACTGCCGATAGTGCTGCGCAGCCTGCGCCAGCGCGTCGTAAAGCGGCTTGAGCCGTGCCGCGGCATCGTCCTGCACGCCCTGCGGCAGCTCCATGCCGACCCGCCGCGCCAGGTGCTCGACCGCGTCGCGGAATTCCATCCGGTCGTATTCCATCAGGAAACGGATGGCGGTGCCGTGGGCGCCGCAACCGAAGCAGTGGTAGAACTGCTTGGTGGGGCTGACGGTGAACGACGGCGTCTTCTCGTTATGGAACGGGCAGAGGGCCTGGTAATTGCTGCCGGCGCGCTTGAGATCCAGGCGGTCGCCGATCACGTCGACGATGTCGACGCGGTTCATCAGTTCGTCGATGAATTGATCGGGAATCCTGCCGGCCATGGAACACGCGTTATTGTTGGGCGGCCGCAGTCGCGGCACGGAGTCACAAGCTTAGCTCACGCTCGGCAAGCCGGCTTGCGACATGAGAAGCGCTCGCGCGCCGCAGCAGCCCCGTTACTGGGCGCTCAGGCGCTGCTTGACGCGGCTGCTGATGGCGGCGGGATCGGCGCGGCCCTGGATCTGCGGCTTCAGCGCAGCCATGACCTTGCCCATGTCACGGATACCGACAGCCCCGGTCTCGGCAATGGCCTGCGCAATCAGGCGGTCGATCTCGGCATCGGTCAACGGCTGCGGCAGGAAGTCGCTGATGACGGCGATTTCGGCCAGTTCCCGGTCGGCGAGATCGTCGCGGCCAGCCTGCTGGAACTGCGCGATCGACTCCCGGCGCTGCTTGACCATCTTCGCCAGCGTTGCCACCACGTCGTCGTCAGTGAGTTCCTTGCGCTCGTCAACTTCGCGCTGCTTGAGGGCAGCAGTGATCAGGCGCAGCGTGCCGAGGCGAGACTTGTCGCCGGCACGCATGGCTGTCTTGACGGCTTCGTTGATGCGGGTCTTGAGTTCGCTCATGACGAGCGTGCCCCGCAGATCAGTACAGGCGGGTGCGACGTGCCTGCTCGCGGGAGAGCCGCTTCATGTGGCGCTTGATGGCCGCAGCCGCCTTACGCTTGCGCTCCTGGGTGGGCTTTTCGTAGTACTCGCGGCGGCGGACTTCGGACAGCACGCCGGCCTTCTCACAGGAACGCTTGAAACGACGCAGAGCGACCTCGAACGGCTCGTTCTCCCGGACCTTAACGATGGGCATGTAAGATCACACCTTCCTTCACAAATGGGTTAAGCCGGAGAATTATTCCGGCGGGCGGAGCATTCTAGCCAGCGGCGTGTCCAAATGCAAAACACGGAGCCTTAACATCGTGCGAGTTCTCGGTATTGAAACGTCCTGTGACGAGACCGGGGTGGCCGTCTACGGCGAGCCCGGCGGGCTGCTGGCGCACCGGATCCACAGCCAGATCGCCCTGCATGCCCGCTACGGCGGCGTGGTGCCGGAACTGGCCTCGCGCGATCACGTGCGCCGGCTGCTGCCGCTGATCGACGAGGTGCTGCAGGAGGCGGGCCTCGCCAGACAGGATCTGGACGGCATTGCCTACACGCGGGGCCCGGGGCTGATTGGGGCGTTGATGGTCGGGTCGGCGCTGGCCCGCAGCCTGGCCTGGGCGCTTGGCATTCCCGCCATCGGAGTGCATCACATGGAAGCGCACCTGCTGGCGCCGATGCTGGAGGAGCCGGCGCCGGCCTTTCCCTTCGTCGCGCTGCTGGTGTCGGGCGGGCATACCATGCTGGTGCAGGTGGCCGGCATCGGCCGCTACCGGCTGCTCGGGGAATCGCTGGATGACGCTGCCGGCGAAGCCTTCGACAAGACCGCCAAGCTGCTGGAGCTGCCCTATCCCGGAGGGCCTGCACTGGAAGCGCTGGCCCGGGAGGGCGATCCGCAACGCTTCCAGTTCCCGCGGCCGATGACCGACCGGCCCGGCCTCGATTTCAGCTTCAGCGGACTCAAGACCTTCGCCCTCAATACCATCCGCGCCCATGGGCCGGAGGCGCGAGCCGATATCGCTCGCGCCTTTCAGGACGCGGTGGTGGACACGCTGGTCATCAAGTGCCGGCGCGCGCTCGAGCAGACCGGCAGCTCGCGGCTGGTGATCGCGGGCGGCGTGAGCGCCAATCAGGCGCTGCGCGAGCAGCTGCGAGCGCTCGGCGAGCGACTGAACGCGACGGTCTATTACCCGCGGCCGCAGCTGTGCACGGACAATGGCGCGATGGTCGCCTATGCCGGCTACTGCCGCCTGCGCGCCGGCGAGCAGGAAGCGCTGGACTTTTCTCCCACCGCCCGCTGGCCGTTGGAAACCCTGCGCGAGCCGGCGGCTTAGGAGATTTTGTCAGGCCGCAGGCGCAAGGTCGCGGAGATGCTCTCCGGGAAGATCAGCGTTTCTGGCCGATGCGGCTCTCGGTGCCGGCCAGGATCTTGCCGATGTTGCTGCGATGCCGCCAGTAGGTGGCGACCGTGAGCACGCCGGTGGCGGCGGTCAGCGCCGGCTCGTTGGTGATCAGCCAGACGTAGAGCGGTGCCAGCAGAAAGGCCGTGAGCGCGGCGAGCGAGGAAATCCTGCCGAGCTTGGCGACCACCAGCCAGGTCAGCGCGGTCAGCAGGAACGCAGCCCAGTGCCAGCCCAGCAGCACGCCGAGGCCGGTCGCCACGCCCTTGCCGCCCTTGAAGCCGAAGAACACCGGATACAGATGCCCGAAGAACGCGGCCACGCCGACCAGCGCCAGGGTCAGCGGGTCATCGGTGATGGCGCGGGCGATCAGCACCGGAATGGTGCCTTTCAGCAGATCGCCGGCCAGCGTCATCGCCGCCGCCTTTTTGCCGCCGACGCGGAGCACGTTGGTTGCGCCCGGATTGCCGGAACCCTCGGTGCGCGGGTCGGGCAGCCGCAGCAGGCGGCAGACGAGGATGGCTGCGGAAACGGAGCCGAACAGATAGCCCAGCAGGGTCAGCAGAAAAGTGGTCATGGGCGCTATTGGTACTGGCTGCGACAACCGCGGTCAAGCGGCGGTTTGTTATAGTGCGCCCTCGTTTGGCTACTCCTTCGCCCGGAGCGCACATGGACATCGTCTTCCTGCGGGGTCTGCGCGTCGATACCGTAATCGGCGTCTATGGTTGGGAGCGGCAGATCCGACAGACGCTGAGCCTGGATCTGGAACTCGGGGTGGATGTCGCTGCCGCCGCTGCCAGCGATAGCATCGCCGATGCCGTCGATTATTACGCAGTTGCCAAGCGGGTGACGAGCTTCGTCGAGACGAGCGAGTTTCACTTGGTGGAGACCGTTGCCGAGCGGGTCGCCTCGCTGGTGCTGGCGGAGTTTCCCGTGTCCTGGCTGCGGCTGACGGTATCCAAGCTCGGCGCCATCCGCGATTGTCAGGCAGTCGGGGTCAGCATCGAACGGAAGCGCTGATGGCGACGGTCTATATCGGCGTCGGCAGCAACCAGGAGCCACGGCGGCACGTGCGCTCGGCGCTGGCGGCGCTGGCCGCGCGGTTCGGGCCGCTGCGGGTCTCGCCGGTCTACGCCGGTGCCGCGGTCGGCGGCGACGGCCCTGAGTACCTGAACCTGGTCGTCGGCTGCGAGAGCGAGGAGCCGCCCGAGGCAGTGGCGGCGGCCCTCAAGGCCATCGAGCGCGCCCATGGTCGCGGCGCGACGCGGGCGCTCTGCCCGTTGGATCTCGACCTGCTGCTGTACGGCGATCTGGTGCTGGAGACGCCGACATTGCGGCTGCCGCGTCCGGATATCGACCGTTACGCCTTCGTGCTGCGGCCGCTGGCGGAGCTGGCGCCGCAGGCGCGGCATCCGCTCTCCGGCAAGTCGTTTGCGGAGCTCTGGGCGGATTTTCCAGCAGCCGACCAGCCATTGCAGAGCGTGGAGATCGAATTGCCATGACCACCGCCCGCGAGCGCGCGCTCATCGCCCAAATCCGCCACGACTGGCCGGCGCCGAGCCTGGAGGCGGTGGCAACCAGCCTGCAACTGGTCGAACGGATCAAGGCCGCCATGGCCGAGGGCGGCGGCATGATCGGCTTCGACC
>JAJUFY010000126.1 GCA_029263635.1 Ectothiorhodospiraceae bacterium
AGGTCGGCGCCGCTTTGCGCCACGCTCTCGATCGCGCGGAAGCAGGCATCGACCGGCCCGCTGCCGGTTTCCTCCGCGCGCCGCTCGGCGCCGCCGACCGACAGGGTCAGCTCGGCGCGCGGCAGCTCCCCGGTCTCGGAATGGAAGCGGGAGGCGATCAGCTTGTAGTGCTCGACCTCGGTCGTCACCAGCTCGTCAGACACCAGTGCCTGCAGGTCCTCGTCGAAGATCTCGCGCTTCTTGTCGGCGAGTTCCTTGAAGCGCGCGAAGGCGGCGTTCAGTGCATCCTCGCTCGGCATTTCGATGCCGAGCTCCTGCAGCCGGCTACGGAAGGCAGCCCGTCCCGAATGCTTGCCCAGCACCATGCGGTTGGTGTGCCAGCCGACGTCCTCGGCGCGCATGATCTCGTAGGTCTCACGGTGCTTGAGCACGCCGTCCTGGTGGATGCCGGACTCGTGCGCGAACGCATTGGCACCGACGATGGCCTTGTTCGGCTGCACCGCGAAGCCGGTGATGTTGGACACCAGCCGCGAGGTCGGCACGATCTCCTGGGTGTTGATGCCGCTGTCGCAGGGGAAGACGTCCTGGCGGGTGCGCACGGCCATCACGATTTCTTCCAGCGAGGCATTGCCGGCCCGCTCGCCCAGGCCGTTGATGGTGCACTCCACCTGCCGGGCGCCGGCCAGCACTGCCGCCAGCGAATTGGCCACCGCCAATCCCAGGTCGTTGTGGCAATGCACCGAGAACACGGCCTTGTCGGCGTTGGGAATGCGCTCGCGCAGGGTACGGATCAGCTGGCCGAACTGCTCGGGGACGTTGTAGCCGACCGTATCGGGGATGTTGACCGTGGTGGCGCCGGCGTCGATCACCGCCTCCAGCACCCGGCACAGGAAGTCCGGGTCGGAGCGGCCGGCGTCCTCGGGCGAGAACTCGACGTCGTCGCACAGCTCGCGCGCCAGCTTCACGGCCCGCACCGCATGCTCCAGCACCTGCTCGGGCGTCATCTGGAGCTTCATCTTCATGTGGATGGGCGAGGTGGCGAGGAAGGTGTGGATGCGGCCGGCATTGGCCTCGCGGATCGCCTCGGCGGCCCGCCGGATGTCCGCTTCATGCGCCCGCGCCAGCGCACAGATGCGGCTGTCGGTGACCGCCCGCGCCACAGCCTGCACCGCCTCGAAATCGCCGTTGCTGGCCGCCGGGAAGCCCGCCTCGATGACGTCAACCCGCATCCGCTCCAGCGCCTTGGCGATGCGGACCTTTTCCTCGCGGGTCATGGACGCGCCGGGGCTTTGCTCGCCGTCGCGCAGCGTGGTGTCGAAGATGATCAGTCTGTCTTTGCTCATGCTCTCGCTTCCGAAAAGAGACCGCCGGGCTCACCCCCGCGCTGTCAGGACTCCGACGTGCCCTGGCGCGCCTGCCGCTGCGCGCGCAGGCCGGCAATGGTGATCGCCGGGCCGGATACCATATAGGCCAGGAACGCCAGGAACAGCACCATGGGCGGATGGATCATGGCGAAGGCCACCCCGAGCACGGCCACCACTATCGCCACGAACGGCACGCGGTAGCGAAAATCGAACTCCTTGAAGCTGTAGTAGCGCATATTGCTGACCATCAGCAAGGCCGCTGCCACCGTCAGCCCCCAGGCCAGGAACTCCATCGGCCAGCCTCGGGCGTTGAGATCATCGCCGACCCAGACCAGCGAAGCCACCACCGCCGCGGCCGCCGGGCTCGGCAGCCCCTGGAAGTACTTCTTGTCGACGATGCCGACCATGGTGTTGAAGCGTGCCAGGCGCAGTCCGGCACAGGCAGTATAGGTGAAGGCGCCCAGCCAGCCGATCTTGCCCCAGGTCGGCCCCATGGCCGCCATGCCGCTCAGGATCCATTCGTAGATCACCAGCGCCGGCGCCACGCCGAACGACACCATGTCGGAAATGCTGTCGTACTGGACGCCGAAGTCGCTCTGGGTGTTGGTCAGCCGCGCGACCCGCCCGTCGAGGCTGTCGAACACCATGGCGATGAAAATCGCCAGTGCGGCAACCTCGAAGCTCTTGTCCATGGCCGAAACGACCGCGAAAAAGCCAAAAAACAGCGCTGCCGTGGTGAACAGGTTCGGCAGCAGATAGATCCCGCGTCGTCGCTTGCTATCGCTCTCTTCCGTATCCATCGTGTTCGCGTAACCTCTGGCGAATGCCGTGCGGCCAACTCTAACGCGTCTGAAGCCGAGCGCTAAGTGATTTTGTGGACATCCAGACGAAAAAAGGCCGGGACTGGCCCGGCCTCTTCAGGTCGCAAGACGCTTAGTTCCTGCTCTTGTCGACCAGCTTCTTTTCCTTGATCCAGGGCATCATGTCGCGCAGCTTGCTGCCGACTTCCTCGATCGGGTGCTCGGCGGCGATGCGACGCATGGCCTTGAGGGTCGGCGCGCCGGCCTGGTTCTCCAGGATGAACTCCTTGGCGAACTGCCCGTTCTGGACCTCCTCCAGGATGCGCTTCATCTCGGCCTTGACCTGGGCGTTGATGACGCGCGGGCCGCGGGTGAAATCGCCGTACTCAGCGGTGTTGGAGATCGAGTAGCGCATGTTGGCGATGCCGCCTTCATATAGCAGGTCGACGATCAGCTTGAGCTCGTGCAGGCACTCGAAATAGGCCATCTCCGGCGCATAGCCGGCTTCGGTCAGGGTTTCGAAACCGGCCTGCACCAGCGCCACGGCGCCACCGCACAGCACCGCCTGCTCGCCGAACAGGTCGGTCTCGGTTTCCTCGCGGAAGGTGGTCTCGATGATGCCGGCCCGGCCACCGCCGTTGGCGGAGGCATAGGACAGCGCGATGTCGCGCGCCCGTCCGGAGGCGTCCTGATGCACGGCGATCAGGCTGGGCACACCGCCGCCTTCGGTGTAGGTCGAGCGCACCAGGTGGCCCGGACCCTTGGGAGCGATCATGATCACGTCGAGATCGGCGCGCGGCTCGATCTGGCCGTAGTGGATGTTGAAGCCGTGAGCGAAGGCGAGCGCCGCTCCCTGCTTCAGGTTCGGCTCGACCTGCTCGCGGTAGAGCCGCGCCTGGTGTTCATCCGGCGCCAGGATCATCACGAGGTCGGCCTGCTTGACCGCATCCTCGATGGAGGCCACCGCCAGCCCGGCCGCCTCGGCCTTCTTGGCAGAAGCAGAACCCGGCCGCAGGCCGACCACGACCTGGACGCCGGAATCCTTCAGGTTATTGGCGTGAGCGTGGCCCTGGGAGCCGTAACCGACGATCGCGACCTTCATCCCCTGGATGATGGAAAGGTCAGCGTCTTTGTCGTAATAGATCTTCATCATGTCCTCGTAAATCAACGAGATGGCGTGATGCGACCGGCGCGGTCGCAACTGTTAAACCCTGAGGTGCTTCTCACCGCGGGCGATGCCGAGTACGCCGGAGCGCACCACTTCCAGAATGCCGGCGTTGCCCAGCGCCTGGATAAAGGCGTCCAGCTTCTCGCTGGTGCCGGTCATCTCGATGGTGAACACCTTGTCCGACACATCGAGGATCTTGCCGCGGAAGATGTCGGTCAGGCGCTTGATTTCCTCGCGCGCGTCACTGCTGGCCGCCTGGACCTTGAGCAGCATCATCTCCCGCTCGATGTGCGCGGCCTCGGTGATGTCCATCACTTTCACCACATCAAGCAACTTGTTCAGCTGCTTGATGATCTGATCGATGATGCGCTCGTTGCCGAAAGTCACCAGCGTCATGCGCGACAGCGTGGCGTCGTCGGTGGGGGCCACCGTCAGCGACTCGATATTGTAGCCGCGGGCGGTGAACAGGCCGGCGATGCGGGAGAGCGCACCGAACTCGTTTTCGACGAGAATCGAGATAATGTGGCGCATAGGTTCGTTTTTGAAGTCGTCAAGATGGCCCGGAGCCGATCGGTGCATGCATGCCGCCAGCCGTGCCCGCTCGGTGCGTTGTGAAGCAAGGCAAGCTACTGTGGAATCGAATTTTCGTCAAGGCGAAGTCGTATCCTGCTTCGCCTTGGCCGCCCTTTTCGCTTCACCCCGGCTTCCGGTCACAACAATAACCAATATCTGCAGCCGCCACCATGCGTTTTGCTGCCAGCGCCGCCATGTTTATCCGGACTGCCGGCGCGCCGGCGAAAACCGGCAAAAGGACCGCGTGTACGACCCAGTCCGTCCGCCTTCCGCAACACGCAGCGTAGGCCGCGCCGGGCTCAGCCGCCGCGGGACAAGGCAGCAAGCGGAAGCACCGTCGGGGGAACGGCATCAAACCCGACTACCATTCCTAGAGAAGCTGCGGCTGCCTCGGACCGCACGCCCTGGCGGATGGCGAGCCGTCTCGCCCGGCTGAAAGCGCGGCGGCCGTCGCATCCGGCGACCTGCTGGTATACGCTTTCGGTCCGTTCTCCAACCAAGCTCCGATACAGGCGATCTGCGACATGCGTGCTTCCCGATTCCCTCTGTCGACCAGCAAGGAAACCCCGGCCGACGCCGAGACCATCAGCCATCAGCTGATGCTGCGGGCGGGCCTGATCCAGCGGCTTGCCAGCGGCCTCTACTCCTGGCTGCCGCTGGGGCTGCGAGTGCTGCGCAAGGCGGAGCGCGTCGTCCGCGAGGAAATGAACCGCAGCGGCGCGCTGGAAGTCCTGATGCCGGCGGTGCAGCCGGCCGAACTCTGGCAGGAATCCGGCCGCTGGGAGAAGTACGGCCCCGAGCTGCTGCGCTTCAAGGATCGCCACGAGCGCGAATTCTGCTTCGGCCCGACCCATGAGGAGGTCATCACCGACCTGGTGCGGCGGGAGATCAAGAGCTACAAGCAGCTGCCGCTCAACTACTACCAGATCCAGACCAAGTTCCGGGACGAGATCCGGCCTCGCTTCGGCGTCATGCGCGCGCGCGAGTTCCTGATGAAGGACGCCTACTCCTTTCATCTCGACCAGGAGTCGCTGGCACAGACCTATCAGGACATGTACGACGCCTATTGCCGGATCTTCACCCGTCTGGGGCTGGAGTTCCGGGCGGTGCATGCCGATACCGGCTCGATCGGCGGCAGCCATTCGCACGAGTTCCATGTGCTGGCCGACTCGGGGGAAGACGCGATCGCCATTTCCGATGCCAGCGACTACGCTGCCAACGTCGAACTGGCGGAGGCCGTAGCCCCGGCCCAGCCCCGCCCCGCTCCCTCCGAGCCGTTGCAGCAGGTCGACACGCCCAACGCCGGCACCATCGAGGACGTCAGCAAGCTGCTGGGGGTGCCGCCGGAGCGCTGCCTCAAGACGCTGCTGGTGGAGGGCGCCGAAGGCGAGCCGGTCGCCCTGGTGCTCAGGGGCGATCACCAGCTCAACACCGTCAAGGCCGAGAAGCTCCCCGGCATTGCCGCGCCGCTGACTTTCGTGGCACCGGAACGGCTCCGGGCGGCGGCCGGGGCCGATGCCGGCTCGATCGGCCCGGTCGGCCTGCAGCTGCGGGTGATAGCGGACCGCGCGGCCGCCGCCACCGCCGACTTCGTTTGCGGCGCCAACATCGACGGCAAGCACCTGACCGGGGTCAACTGGGGCCGCGACCTGCCCGAACCCGAGGTCGCCGACATCCGCAACGTCGTGGACGGCGACCCGAGCCCGGATGGCAAGGGCACCCTGCGCATCACCCGCGGCATCGAAGTCGGCCACATCTTCCAGCTCGGCCGTACCTACAGCGAGAAAATGAACTGCACGGTCCTGGACGAGAACGGCCGCAGCCTGGTGCTGACCATGGGCTGTTACGGCATCGGCGTCTCCCGGGTGGTGGCGGCAGCGATCGAGCAGAACTACGACGAGCGCGGCATCATCTGGCCGGCTGCCCTGGCGCCGTTCGATGTCGCCCTGGTATCTCTCAACGCCCATAAATCCCCGGAAGTGGCAGCGACTACCGAGCAGCTCTACGTCGAGCTGCAGCAGCGCGGCTTCGACGTGCTGTGGGACGACCGCGACGCTCGCCCCGGCGTCAAATTCGCCGACATGGAACTGATCGGCATCCCGCATCGGGTCGTGATCAGCGACCGCGGGCTGGCGGCAGGCACGGTCGAGTACCGCGGTCGGCGCGATTCCGAAAGCCGGAACATGTCGCTTCCGGAACTGCTGGACCTGCTGGAGCATCTGCGGGCGGCATGAGACTGGGCCGGTGGTGGTCCCTGCTGGCACTGCTGGCGGCACCGCTACCGGCCGCCGCCCCGGCGTCGGCCAACGCCGATCCTGACTTGCGGGATGCGCTGGTCCGCGCTCTTGCCAGCACCGACGGCTTCGAGAACCGCTATGCAGCCGAGGTCTGGCTGCTGGACATGTCGCAGCGGCTGCAGCACAGGCTGCCCGATCCCGCCTTCCGACTGGACCTGCTGCGGCAAGTCCACGCCGAGGCCCGCCGCGCCGGCCTGCAGCCGGAGCTGGTCCTGGCGGTGATCGAGGTGGAGAGCGGCTTCAACCGCTGGGCCATCTCCGCGGCCGGCGCGCGCGGGCTCATGCAGGTCATGCCGTTCTGGGTCGAGGAAATCGGCCGTGCCGACGACAACCTGTTCGACGTCGGCACCAACCTGCGCTACGGCTGCGCCATCCTGCGCTACTACCTGGATCTGGCCCAGGGCGACCTGACCGAGGCATTG
>JAJUFY010000158.1 GCA_029263635.1 Ectothiorhodospiraceae bacterium
CGCACCCGCATGGTGCCGTTCGCCCACCTGGTGCCGCGCCTGCGCCGCCTCGTGCGCCAGACCTGCCAGGAGCTTGGCAAACAGGCTCAGCTCAAGGTGCTCGGCGCACAGGAAGAGATGGACCGGACGGCCCTGGAGCGGATCACGGCGCCCCTGGAGCACATGCTGCGCAATGCCGTGGTCCACGGCATCGAGGACCCGCAGCGGCGCCAGGAAGCCGGCAAGCCGGCGGCAGGAACGATCTCGGTATCGCTGGTGCGGGAAGGCGCCGACGTGGTGATCCGGGTGAGCGACGACGGTGGCGGCATCAAGCTGGACGCCGTGCGTCGTCAGGCCATCGCCCAGGGCCTGATGGCGGCCGACGCCGAGCTCAGCGACCGCGAGGTGATGCAGTTCATCCTGGCTGCCGGTCTCTCGACGGCGGAAACGGTCACCCAGATCGCCGGTCGCGGTGTCGGCCTCGATGTGGCGACAGCCGAGATCAAGCAGCTCGGCGGCATCCTGGATATCGATTCCGAGGCCGGTGGCGGCACCACGTTCACCATCCGGTTCCCGTTCACGCTGGCAGTCAACCAGGCGCTGTTCTGTCAGATCGGCGAGGCCGTCTATGCGATTCCGCTGGCCAGCGTGGTCGGCGTGGTGCGGATGCAGCACGAGGAGCTGCAGCGCTGCTACGCCAGCTCGCACGCCGCCTACTGTGAATATGCCGGCGAGCGGTATCAGCTGCGCGCCCTGAGCAGCCTGCTGGCAACCGGCGAGCCGCAGCTGCCCGGACCCGGCAACCAGGCGCCGGTCATCCTGGTGCGGGTCGGCGATGAGCGATTGGCGGTCCATGTGGAGGCGCTGCTCGGCAACCGGGAAATCGTCGTGAAGTCGGTGGGCGCTCAGCTCAGCACCGTGCCCGGCATCTACGGCGCGACCGTGCTCGCCGACGGGCGGGTGGTGCTGATTCTCGACATCGGCAGCCTGGCAGATGCCGAGCCGGCGGCGACTGCAGCCGCGCCACCGTCGTTGCCGGCGGCCGCTGCGGGGGCGGATCCGGCGCGCAAGCCCACGGTCCTGGTGGTCGACGACTCCATCACCATGCGCAAGGCCGCAACGCGGCTGCTGGAGCGCAACGGCATGACGGTCGTCACCGTCAAGGACGGTGTCGAGGCCGTTGCCCAGTTGCAGGAGAAGGTGCCGGACGCCGTGCTGCTGGACATCGAAATGCCGCGCATGGACGGCTATGAACTGGCCGCCTACATGCGCAACGAGGAACGCCTGCGCAGCGTGCCGATCATCGTGGTCTCGTCGCGGGCCGGCGCCAAGCACCGGCAGCAGGCGCTGGAGATCGGCGTCGATCGCTACCTCGGCAAGCCATACCAGGAAGCGGAGCTGCTGGGGAACCTGCGTGCGGTGCTGGAGGCGGCGGGGAGCGGCGGCTGAGCCGGCCCTGCTCGGCCTGGGGCGGGGCCGAGCCGCTATGCTAGCGGGCCCGCAGCCACCGGCAGCGTGTAGGATGCAGTACCCGGGAGGCTGGATGGCGGCGGAGGTGGCGCACAGCGGAAAGGCTGCGCGGAGAGCGGAACATGGCAGGCAACAGCATGGTAGTCAGGAGCGTCATCATGCCGCTGGCACGGGGCGCGCTGCTGCTGCCCGGCAGCATGGTCGCGGAGATCGTGCCGTATTCGGAGCCGGAGCCGCCGCCGGCCATGGCGCCCGCCTGGCTGCGCGGTGAAATGTGCTGGCGCAGGCAGCGCCTGCCGCTGGTGGCGATGGAGGTTTTCCTCAACCGAGATCCGGTGCCGGCGCCCACCAGCAGCACGCGCGTGGTGGTGCTGAAGACCCTGACCGACAAGCTCGATCTGCCGTTCTACGGCGTGCTGGCCAGCCGGATGCCGCGGCTCGTTCCAATCCAGCCGGCCAGCGTCGCGCTGGCTCCGGATGCGCCGCCGCGCAAGCGGATTGCCGCCGATGTCCTGTTCGAGGGGCAGCGGGCGCTGATTCCCGACATCGAGGCGCTGGAGATCGGGCTCTGGGCGGTGCTGCCGGGAGTCTGAGCAGGGCCCCCTTACAAATCCCCCCGCAAGGCCTGCAGCGCGGCCAGCATGGCCAGCCCGGCCGTCTCGGTGCGGAGGATGCGCGGGCCAAGACGCAGGCGACGGTAGCCTGCCTCGCTGGCGGCGGCGAGTTCGGCATCGGCAAGCCCCCCTTCCGGGCCGATCAGCAGCGCGAAGGAGCCGGCGGGCGGGAGCTCTCCCAGCCGCTGGCTGCCGGCGGGATCGAGCACGATGCCCTGTTCTGCCGCCGTTGCCGCCAGGGCCTGCGGCAAGGGCAGGGCCGGCAGAACCGGCGGGACCCGGTTGCGCCCGCACTGCTCGCAGGCAGCGGCCGCCACGGCCTGCCAGTGGTCGATGCGCTTCGTCAGACGCTCGCCGCGCAGCTGCACCACCGAGCGCTCGGTGAACACCGGCCGGATTGCGGCGACCCCCAGCTCTACCGCCTTCTGGATGGTGAAATCCATGCGCTCGCCCTTGGACACGCCCTGCAGCAGGGTGATGGCCAGCGGCGACTCGGCCTCGCGGGCGTGGTGTTCGCCAAGCCTTACCTGCGCGCGCTTGCGGTCCAGCGCCAGCAGCTCGGCAGGATACTCGCCGCCGCTGCCGTCGAACAGCGTCAGCGCCTGGCCGGGCTGGAGCCGGAGCACGCGCAGATGGTTGGCCGCCTCGGCCGGCAGCTCCAGCTCCGATCCCGCTGCCAGTTGCAGCGGCACGTACAGGCGCGGACCCGACATCGCCGTCCCTCAGTCGCGTACCGCCAGCGCGATCCCCTCACGGGCGACCTCGCCCAGCAGGGCGATTTCCGGTTCGGAGATCACGTAGGGCGGCATGAAATACACCACGTTGCCCAGCGGCCGCAGCAGCACCCCGCGGCTGAGGGCGTGCTGATAGACCTTGAGCCCGCGCCGCTCGCGCCAGTCGAACGGCACCTTGCCGGCACGCTCCCGCACCAGCTCGATGGCGAGGATCATGCCGGTCTGGCGGATCTCGCCGACATTGGGGTGGTCTTCCAGGGGGCGCACGGCATCGTACATTGCCGCCGCCAGTTCACGGTTGCGTGCGAGCACCGGCTCGTCGCGGAAGATATCCAGCGTCGCCAACGCGGCCCGGCAGGCCAGCGGGTTGCCGGTATAGCTGTGCGAGTGCAGGAAGGCGGTAAGACGCTGGTAATCGTCGTAGAACGCCTGGTACACCGCGTCCGTGGTCAGGACCGCGGCGAGCGGCAGGTAGCCGCCGGTCAGGCCTTTCGACAGGCACAGGAAGTCCGGCGTGACGCCGGCCTGCTCGCAGGCGAACAGGGTGCCGGTGCGGCCGAAGCCGACCGCGATCTCGTCGGCGATCAGGTGCACATCGTGGCGGTCGCAGGCCTCGCGCAGCAGCGAGAGGTACACCGGATGGTACATGCGCATGCCGCCGGCGCACTGCACCAGCGGCTCGACGATCACTGCCGCCACCTCGTCGGCGTGTTCGGCGAGGGTCGCTTCCATGTGGGCGAACATCGCCCGCGAGTGGGCCTCCCAGTCCACGCCCGGTTCGCGCTGCCAGCAGTCGGGGGAGGGCACGGTGATGGCCTCCATCAGCAGCGGCTTGTAGGTCTCCTTGTAGAGCGCCACATCGCCCACCGCGAGCGCCCCCAGGGTCTCGCCGTGATAGCTGTTGGAGAGCGTCACGAACTTGCGCTTGCCGCCGCGGCCGAGATTGCGCCAGTAGTGGTAGCTCATCTTGAGCGCCACCTCGACCGCCGAAGAGCCATTGTCGGCGTAGAAGCAGCGGCTGAGACCGGCCGGAGCCGCCTCCACCAGCCGCTCGGCCAGCTCCACGGCCGGGGCGTGCGAGAAGCCGGCGAGGATGACATGCTCGAGCTCGTCGAGCTGCTCGCGGACGGCGGCGTTGATGCGCGGATTGGCATGGCCGAACAGGTTGACCCACCAGGAGCTCACGGCATCCAGGTAGCGCCTGCCTTCGAAGTCCTCCAGCCAGACGCCCTTGCCGCGCCGGATCGGCACCAGCGGCAACCACTCGTGGTCCTTCATCTGGGTGCAGGGGTGCCAGAGCACCCCGAGGTCGCGGCGGATCAGGTCGGTATTGCGCATGGCGATTCAGCCGCCACTGGCGGGCTGCTCGCCGAGCGTGCTCAGCCCCAGCCGTTGCCAGATCTCTTCCGTGAGCGCTGCCTGATTCATGGTGTAGAAGTGCAGTCCCGGCGCGCCGGCTTCCAGCAGCCGCCGGCACAGTTCGGTGACCACGTCCAGGCCGAAGGCGCGGATCGAGTCGCGGTCGTCGCCGAAGGCTTCCATGCGCTTGCGCAGCCAGCGCGGGATCTCGGCGCCGGTGCCGTCGGCGAAGCGGGCGAGCTGCTTGAAATTGCCGATCGGCATGATGCCGGGGACGATGGGGATGTCGATGCCGAGCGCCTCGCAGGCGTCGACGAAGCGCAGGTAGGCGTCGGGGTTGTAGAAGAACTGGGTGATGGCGCCGTCGGCGCCGGCCTCGACCTTGCGCTTGAAGTTCAGCAGGTCCTGCTCGGCATCCGCCGCCTGCGGATGGAACTCCGGGTAGCAGGCGACCTCGATGCGGAAGCGGTCGCCGGTCTCCTGGCGGATGAACTCCACCAGCTCGTTGGCATAGCGGAACTCGCCGGCCGACGGGCTGCCGGACGGCAGGTCACCGCGCAGGGCGACGATGCGGCGAATGCCGTCGCTCTGGTAACGCGCCAGGATTTCGCGGATCTGCTCGCGGCTGCTGCCGACGCAGGAGAGGTGCGGCGCGGCCTCGATGCCGCATTCGCGCTGGATTTCCCGTACCGCATCGAAGGTGCGTTCCTGGGTCGAGCCGCCGGCACCGTAAGTGACCGAGAAAAAACGAGGCTTGAGCTTGGCCAGCCGTGCGCGGGTCGCGCGCAGGGTCTGCAGGCCTTCCTCGGTCTTCGGCGGGAAGAACTCGCAGCTGAAGACCGGGGCGTATTGTTTCTGAGATTGCATGATCCCGCTCCGGAAAGAGGCACAGTCCGAAGGCAGGCGCCCGGCCACGCAAGAACCCTTTGCCCGGCCTGCTTCCCGCAGGCAGGGAGAAGGCGGCGCGCTGCCCCCGACTCCCCGCCGGCGCGGGGACGAGGGACAGCGGCGCTTCGCGTTGCGGGCGCCGCGCCAGTCAATCGGCAGGTATGGCGGTACCCGTCAGTACCGGTACCAGTCCGACTTGTACGGTCCTTCGATCGGCACGCCGATGTACTCGGCCTGTTCGGGCGTGAGCGTGGTCAGCTTGGCGCCGAGCTTCTCCAGATGCAGGCGGGCGACTTTCTCGTCCAGGTGCTTGGGCAGCACGTAGACCTTGTTCTCGTACTTGCCGGGATTGGTCCACAGCTCGATCTGGGCCAGCACCTGGTTGGTGAACGAGGTCGACATCACGAAGCTCGGGTGGCCGGTGGCGCAGCCGAGGTTCACCAGCCGGCCTTCGGCGAGCAGGATCAGCCGGCGGCCGTCC
>JAJUFY010000456.1 GCA_029263635.1 Ectothiorhodospiraceae bacterium
CGCGCGCCACAGGTCGGCGGCGATGGCGGCGCGCAGGTCGGCGTCGCTGGCCAGCAGCTCGGGCGGGTCGAAGCCCTGCCCGCTCTCCAGCGCGTGCTCGCGCAGCACGCGGGCGCAGAAGCCGTGGATGGTGAAGATGGCGGCCATGTCGATGTCGTCGGCCGCGCGGCGCAGGCGGCGGCGCAGGGCATCGCGCGAGTCTTCGCCGCGCTCCAGGTGCTGTTTGATCAGCACCTCCATCAGCGCGGCCTCGGGCGACTCCTCGGTGGCAGCGCCCGCGGCGACGTCGGCCGCCAGCACCAGCCGCTGTCGCACCCGCGCGCGCAGCTCCTGGGTTGCGGCCTCGGTGAAGGTGACGGCGAGGATTTCGCCCACGCCCAGGCCGCGCTCGAGCACCAGCCGCGCCAGCAGGGTGGCCAGGGTGAAGGTCTTGCCGGTGCCGGCCGAGGCCTCGATGGCCCACACGCCCTCCAGCGGCTGGGTGAGATACGGATCCTGCGGGGCGGTCACTCGCTGTCCTCCGGCTCATGGCGCTGGGCCAGGCCCGCGAGCGCCGCGGGATCGATGCCGCCGTAGACTTTGCCGTCGCGCACGGCCAGGAACACGGTCATCGCGGCGTCGGCGAAGCGCAGCAGCGTGGCCTCGTCGGCGAAGGGATCGCAGCCGCGCAGCACCTGGCGCAGCGCATCGCCCCGGCCTTCGGCGAACCCGTCCTGGCTGCCATTGCCATGCCACTGCCTGATGGCCTCCCGCACGCCGCGCTCGGGGGTGTCGGCGTTGCAGTAGGCCCAGGCGCTGTAGGGCGCGTAGACCAGCGGCTCGCGCAGGCCCATGGCGCGCAGCGCGAAGAGCTCGCGCAGGGCGGCGCGCGCGTCTTCGGCCGACAGCTCTGGGCGCTTGTGCGGTCCGGGACCATCGCGGCCGCCGTCGAAGAATTCCACCACCGGCAATTCGATGCCCGCGGCTCGTGCCAGCAGCCAGTCCAGCCCGCTGCGGATCACGCTGGGGCCGTTGGGCTTGCCGAAGCGCAAGCGGGCGATGCCGTTGGGAAAGACATTCTGGATGCGGCCGTGCACGCGTACGCCGTCGACCTCGACCTCCGCAAGCAGCGAGCCGGGTTCAGCATCGCCGCGCCACCGGGCGAACGCTTCCAGCCACGGCAGTAGCAATTCGCGCTGGTCGGCCAGCACCCGGCGCCCGGCGGCGCCCGAGGGCAGCAGGCCGCGCGCGCGCAGCGAGGCGTGGACGGCGTCCTCGTCGCGGCCCTGCAGCAGTTCGTCGAACACCGCCTGCTGCAGGCGGTGGCGATCCAGCCCGCCGCCCGGCCCGGCCAGCGGCTCCACATCGTCGCCGTGTTCCTCAACCTCCACCAGCCGCATGCCCATGCGCTCGAGCAGCGATTCGGCCGGCTGCAGCAGGAAGCGTCGCAGCACGTTGATCGACAGCTCCGGCTCGGCCTCGCCACGCGCGAACGGTTCGCCCACAAACCAGGGCGGCAGCGGTACGCGCCTGTCCGCGGCGCTGGCCGCGGCCTGCTGCCACTGGGCGTGGTACGAGAAGCGCCGCGGCTCGCCGGCCGGGCCAAAGGCCTGCGGCGAGAACGGCTGCAGCGGGTGCCGGACCACCAGCTC
>JAJUFY010000310.1 GCA_029263635.1 Ectothiorhodospiraceae bacterium
CGGCATCGACAGCTGGTTCGATGTCCGCATCGAAACAGCGCTGCAGGATGCGCTGCAGCTGTCGCAGGCTTCCCTGGACCTGCGCATGCGCGACCTGCTCAAACGGACGCAGGCCGCAGCAGAGGAACTGGCCTATCTCCCCGATCTGGTCGCCGCCCTTGAGCTTGGTGAGCTGCGCCGACAGCTGGCCGCGGCCGAGCTCACCCTGTTCAGCAGCAACGGCCAGGCTATCGCCTCCAGCGACGAAGAGCCGGCCGGCCCGCTGCCCGGGCCGCCGGAGGATGCCCTGCTGCTGCAGCTGCGTCAGGGCCGGGCTTACGTGGGACTGCAGCCCCAGGATCCGGACGGCCTGACCATCAGAATCCTGGTACCCGTGCTCAACCCGGGCAACCCGATCAGCACCCGTGTGCTCCAGGCCGTTTTCCCGGTGTCGCCGCGCCTCGCCGATCTGGCCGAAAGCGTGCAGAACGCCTACGCCGACTACCGGGAACTGCTGTACCTGCGCCAGCCGCTCAAGACCAGCTTCATGCTGACGCTGTCGCTGGTGCTGCTGCTGAGCCTGCTGTTCGCGGTCTGGAGCGCGTTCTACCTGGCCCGCCGCATGGTCGCGCCGATCCGCGACCTGGCGGAGGGCACCCGCGCCGTCGCCGCCGGGGACTACGGCACCCAGCTGCCGCCGGCCGGGCGCGATGAGCTCGGCTTCCTGGTGCAGTCCTTCAATGACATGAGCCGGCGCATCGCCCAGACCCGGGAAGCCGCCAAGCGCAGCCAGGTCCAGGTCGAGAACCAGCGCGCCTATCTGGAAACCGTGCTGTCCCGGCTGTCGACCGGCGTGGTGGCGCTTGACCCGCGACATGCGGTGCGCACCTTCAATCAGGCCGCCTGCGACATCCTGGCGGTGCCGCTGAGCGAGGCGGTCGGTCGGCCGGTGCGCAGCCTGGCCGAACCCTGGCCGCACCTGGAGCGCTTCGTGCTCGCCGTCAGCGCGCATCTCGAAGCCGGCGACCCGGACTGGCGGGAAGAGCTGACCCTGGACGGGCCCGACGGCCGGCAGGTACTGATCGCCAGCGGCGCCAAGTTGCCTGGCGGGCTCGGCAGCAGCGGCTACGTGCTGGTGTTCGACGATCTCACCCGCCTGATCCAGGCTCAGCGCGATGCCGCCTGGGGAGAAGTGGCGCGGCGACTGGCCCATGAGATCAAGAATCCCCTGACGCCGATCCAGCTGTCGGCCGAGCGCATCCGCCACCGCTACCTGGGGCGGATGGAGGGACGCGATGCCGAGGTGCTGGACCGGGCGACCAGCACCATCGTGCAGCAGGTCGACGAGATGAAGGAAATGGTCAACGCCTTCTCCGATTATGCGCGGCCGCCGCAGCTCAAGCTGGAAACGCTGGATCTCAACCGCCTGGTCCAGGAAGTCATGGAACTGTACCGCCATGGCCCGGAACCGCACGAGTTCGTGCTCGACCTGGATCCGCAACTGCCGTGCCTGCGGGCAGACAGCGGCCGGCTGCGCCAGCTGCTGCACAATCTGATCAAGAACGCGATAGAGGCCTGCAGCGGCACGGCGGCAGGGCTGATCACGGTCGGCACGCGCCTGGCGACCAGCCGCCACGGCAATGTGGTGGAACTGGTCGTTACCGATAACGGCCCGGGTTTTGCCGAAAGCATGCTCGCCCAGCCGTTCGAGCCCTATGTCACTAACAAGCCAAAAGGTACCGGCCTGGGACTGGCCATCGTCAAGAAAATCGTGGAAGAGCACAATGGCAGCATCAGCGCGCGCAACCGCGCCACCGGCGCGCAGATCACGGTCCGGCTCCCCGTCACGACGGTTGGCAGCAGCTCAAGCGACAGCATGGAGACGCGAGGATGACGTCGCCACACATCCTGGTCGTGGATGACGAGAGGGAAATCCGCAATCTGGTACGCGAGATCCTGGAGGACGAAGGCTACGACGTAGCCGTCGCCGAGGACGGCCAGGCCGCGCGCGAAGCCCGCCAGCACCGCCGGCCGGACCTGATCCTGCTGGATATCTGGATGCCGGATGTCGACGGCGTCACCCTGCTCAAGGAATGGACGCAGGAGGGGCTGGACTGCCCGGTAGTCATGATGTCCGGGCATGGCACGGTGGAAACCGCGGTCGAAGCGACCCGGCTCGGCGCCTACGACTTCATCGAGAAACCGCTGTCGCTGGCGCGGCTGCAGCTGACCGTGGACCGCGCCCTGGAGAGCGGCCGCGGCCCGCAGGACAATCCGGCCGCGGCCGCCATGGAAGCGGTCGAGCCGGTTGGCCGCAGCAGCGCCATGCGGGAGCTGCGGGAACAGATCCGTCGCATCGCCGGCCACGACAGCCCGGTGCTGATCAGCGGCGAAGCCGGCGCCGGCAAGCGCTGCATCGCCCGCTACCTGCACACGCTCAGTCCGCGCGCCGATCAACCGCTGGTGGAAGTCAGCGTCAGCGCGCTGTCGCCCGAGCAGGCCGCGGCGGCACTGTTCGGCAGCGAAGAAGCGGGCCGCGTGGTCCAGGGCGCCCTGGAACGCGCCGGCCGCGGCACCCTGCTGATCGACGAGCTCATGGACCTCGATCTGCAGACCCAGGCACGCCTGCTCGGGGCGCTGCAGAACCAGCGGTTTCTGCGCATCGGCGGCAGCCGCCCGGTGACCAGCTCCGCCCGCGTGGTGGTGGCAACCCGCCGCGACCTGCCCCAGGAGATCGCCGCCGGCCGCCTGCGGGAGGACCTTTACTACCATCTGAACGTGGTACCGGTGCGTGTGCCGCCGCTGCGGGAACACGTGGAGGACGTACCCGAACTGCTGGCCTACTTCGTCCACCGGCTGGTGGACCGCGACCGGCTGCGCTACCGGCGGTTCTCGCTGGCTGCGCAGAACCGGCTGCGCAACCACAGCTGGCCGGGCAATGTA
>JAJUFY010000116.1 GCA_029263635.1 Ectothiorhodospiraceae bacterium
CCTCGGCCGAGTCGAAGTCTTCATGCACATAGCTCAGGCCGAGCTCGATAGCCAGCCGGTTGGCGCCCTGGTCGCGAAACTGGTAGCCAACGCCAGCGCCGATGGTGCTGCGCAGGTCCAGATTCTTGAACTCATCGCGCGCCAGGCCGGCAGTGCTGTTGAAGTACCAGCGTCCGCCCAGAAAATGGTCATAGGAGAAGGCGGCGGAGGCGTCGTTGGCAACACGCTGACGGTCCTTTTCCGCGTAGTTCAGCTGGCCGCTGAGCCGGAAGCGGTTGCGGGAGGTGCGGGCGATGAACTCGCCATCGGCATGGTATGAATCGCTATGGGTATTGCCCCTGGCTGTGGCGGCACCGACGTTGACACGGCCCTCCGTCCGCAGGTCGGTCGAATCCGCCGGACGCACAGAGATGATGTCGGTCTGCGGCAGCGCCAGGCCAGCCAGCTCGCGTTCGAGAAAGCGGGCCATGCCATCGCGTACCGCCAGCCGGCCGTGCAGGCGGGTGCCGCTCGTCAGCACCATTTCCATCGGCTGATCGACGTCGAGCGTTTCGATCCGTGCCCAGGGCAGCTGCAGGTCGCCGAATTCGCCCTGCAGCTGCAGCACGCCATTGCTCATGCCCGTCACGCGGCCACCGTAGCGGTCGCCGTTGTCCATGACCACCTGATCCGCTCGTCCAGCGCCGGCGGCGAGCAGCAGGGCCAGGCCGGCGGCCGACAGATGTCGCACAAGAAGCCTCTTCACGAATCGCGAAAGCCTTTCACTCTAGCAGCCGGGGCCGGCCTGGCCAAAGCGAAGGTTGACACTGACGGCGGCGCACGTTGGAATCGATGACTTGGCAGGTCAGCGCGGACTGTTACATGTTGCCTCAGCTTGCCCTGGACATGCGGTTGGAACCGGGCACGAGCTTCGCCAGCTACTTCGTGGGCGCGAACGGCGAGGTGGCTGATGCCGTGCGTGCCCTGGCGGAAGGGCGCGGGGAGACCATGCTGTTCCTCTATGGCAGCCGTGGCCTCGGAAAATCCCATCTGCTGCAGGCAGCCTGCCGGGTGGCAGCCGAGCGCGGCGCGCCGGTCGCCTATCTGCCGCTGCGGGAGGCCACGCAGTGGACGCCCGGCGTGCTCGAGGGGCTGGAGGAAATGGCGCTGGTCGCACTCGATGACCTCGATGCCCTCGCCGGTTCCGCAGAGTGGCAGGAAGCCGTCTTCCACCTCTTCAACCGCCTGCGGGCCGCCGGCCGCCGCCTGCTGGTCTCGGCCGCGCGGCGGCCGGCAGATCTGGGCTTTTCTCTCAACGACCTGGTATCGCGCCTGCAATGGGGGCTGGTGCTGCGTCTGCAGGACCACGACGATGCCCAAAAAGCGGCCGGTCTGCGCTTCCATGCCCGCCTGCGGGGCCTGGAACTGCCCGACGAGACGGTCCGCTACCTGCTCATGCACTACCCGCGCGATCTGCCGCTGCTGTTCCGGCTGCTGGATCGGCTGGACCAGGCGTCGCTGGCCGCCCAGCGGCGGCTGACGGTGCCTTTCGTACGGCAGATCCTGCAGGAGTCCGCCTAGCAGGCCGGGGTGCCTGCCGTCAGGACTGCTGCTTCCGTTCCACCGGCTGCGGGGCGGCGGGTTTGCTCAGCCGCACGTAGGCGATCGCCAGTCCGAAGTAGCTCAGCGCCAGGACGATTTCCGCGCCGCCCAGCCAGACGGCGCGGCCGCCGCCGGCGACGGCGGCGATGCCGTGCACGAAGTACAGCAGGATCAGCAGGGTGCTCCAGGCCACCGTATAGCGGCGGCCGTGGAGGAGGCCGCGCAGCGGCAGCAGCAGCGGCCCGAGCAGGAGCAGCAGCGCGGGCGCTCGCAGCGCCGCCGACGGCGGATCCAGCCAGACCAGCCAGAGCAGCAGCAGCGCGATCAGGGCCAGGTACGCCGAGACGGCCAGCCAGTGCACGGTGTGTGATGAGTTCATGCCGGCAGATTCTTCAGTGCTTGGGCCACCCGAGCGACCCGCCGCCCCAGGGCAAGGCAGAGCGCGCGTTCATCGTCGCTGATGGGCTTGTCGTTGTTGGGGCCGGCCCAGTGGGTGGCGCCATAGGGCGAGCCGCCGGTGACGGTGCTGTGCAGGGTTGCTTCGGTATACGGCAGCCCGGTCAGCAGCATGCCGTGGTGCAGCAGCGGCAGCATCATGGTCAGCAGCGTGCTTTCCTGGCCGCCGTGCATGGTGCCGGTCGACGTGAACACTGCGGCCGGCTTGCCGGCCAGTGCCCCGGTCAGCCACAGCGGCGAGGTGCCGTCCAGGAAATGGCGTAGCGGTGCCGCCATGTTGCCGAACCGGGTGGGGCTGCCCATGATCAGTCCATCGCATTGCTCCAGATCCTCCAGTTCGGCGTAGGGCGGTCCGCTCGGCGGCACGGCCGGCGCCGTCGCTTCCGACACCGGCGATACTGGCGGCAGGGTACGGACCCGTGCCCGTGCGCCGGGCACTTCTTCCACGCCGCGGGCAATCAGGTCCGCCATCCGCGCGGTGGCGCCGAAGCGGCTGTAATAGAGCACCAGGATGTCGGTCACGTCGGCAGGATCTCCAGGACCTGCTCCGGCGGCCGGCCGATGGCTGCCTTGTCGGCGGTCTCCACGATGGGGCGCTGCAGCAGCCGGGGATGCTCGTGCAGTGCCTGGATCAGTTGCTCGCGGCTGAGATCGGCGCGCTCCAGGCCCAGTTCTTTGTATTCCGGTTCGTTGGTCCGCATCACCGCGCGCGGGTCGGCATTGAGCTTGGCGAGGATGGCATCCAGCTCCTGCGGCGAGGGCGGGGTTTTCAGGTATTCGATGACGGTCGGCTCGATGCCGCGGTTGCGCAGCAGTTCGAGCGTCTGACGCGATTTCGAGCAGCGGGGATTATGGAAGATACGCACGTCCATGCTTGGCGATCCTGGGGTTGCGGTCTATTCTTCGGACGAGACGATAACAAGCCGAGCCAACTCGGTGGTTACCCGATTCTCCGCGATCGTCGGAGAAGGATCGACAAGGCTAGAGCGATGACACGCCAGGGATCAAGTCTGCGCCGTCTCCTGCCGGCACTGCTATTGGTCTTTGCCGCCGGCTGTTCGACGCTGCCGGTGCAGGAAGTCAGCGATGCCCGCCAGGCCATCGATTCCGCCCGCGCCGCCGGCGGCGCCCACTATACTCCCGAAGCCTTGCAGGAGGCGGAGCTGCTGGTCAGGCGCGCGCTGCGCGATCTGGCGGACGGGGACTATCAGGCTGCGCGCAGCGCCGCCCTGTCGGCCAAGCGGCGGGCGATTACGGCGCGTGAGATTTCCCTGTCGGCGCAGGCCGCGCAGTGAGCGCCGCGCTGCTGCCGGAACCGCTGCTGCGACGGCTGGAAACCTGCTGGGAGTTCCTGCGCTATGTCGCCGGCCGGTTCGTGAGCGATAACGGGCTCCGACACGCCTCCACGCTTGCCTACACGACACTGCTTTCCATCGTGCCGCTGATGACGGTGGCGTTCTCGGTGCTCGCCGCCTTCCCGGTATTCGAGCCGGTGACCGACCGCATCCGGCTGCTGATCTTCGCCAACTTCGTGCCGACCTCCAGCGAGATCCTGGAAAGCTATCTGGAGCGCTTCTCCGACAAGGCCGCCGAGCTCACCGCGGCGGGCATCATCGGCCTGCTGGCCAGCGCGCTGCTGATGATGTCGGCGGTGGACAAGGCGCTCAACGAGATCTGGCATGTCTCGCAGCAGCGCCGGCTGGTGCAGGGCTTCATGATCTACTGGACCCTGCTCACCCTGGGGCCGCTGCTGATGGGCGCCAGCCTTGTGCTGACCTCCTATGTCGAGTCGTCGCAGGCCTTTGTCGCGATCGAGCGCACCTTGCCCAGGCAGCTGCTGTTCAATCTGGCGTCGCTGGCCTCGGAGTTTCTGGCGTTCCTGTTCCTGTACACGACGGTGCCGAACCGGCCGGTCTCCCTCAGGCACGCGCTCAGCGGGGCCGCGCTGGCTGCCTTGCTGTTCGAGGTGGCAAAGCTGGCCTTCGCCTGGTATGTCACCTCGTTCCCGACCTATGAGGCGATCTACGGAGCGCTGGCGGCACTGCCGGTGTTCCTCATCTGGTTGTACGTCTCCTGGACCATTGTGCTGGTCGGAGCCGTCTTCACGCACGCGCTCGGCAGCTTTCGAGTGGAGCGGGCCGGCACCCTTGCCGATCCGCGGCTGCGGCTGGTGCTCGCTGTGCGGCTGCTCGGCCACCTGTGGGACGCGCAGCAGAACGGCGAGACCGTCAGTCGCAAGGCCCTGGTGCAGCGGGAACCGCTGGCCGGCGATCAGGCGGTGGTCGACTGCCTGCAGGCGCTGGAGCGCGCCAGGGTGGCGGTACGCACCGACCGCGGCGGCTGGACCTTGGCCCGCGATCTGAGCAGCTACACCTTGCTGGATCTGTACCGCAGCGAGGCCTTCATCCTGCCGGAGTCGGCGGCCGCTTTCGGGGACGATGAGGCCTGGGGGCGGCGGTTGGCGGAGGTCCTGCAGCAGGCTGCCGCCGATGTGCACCAGGTGCTGGACCTGCCGCTGGAAGACCTGTTCTGGGACCGCAGGCGACCCGGCGAGCGCGGTCATGCGGACGAATGAGGAGATGCAAGTGGTAGTGAAGCGATATCTGGTGAGCGGCCGTGTTCAGGGCGTGTCCTATCGGGCCAGTGCCAAGGCCGAGGCGGAGCGGCTCGGCCTGCAGGGATATGCCCGCAATCTGGCCGACGGCCGGGTCGAAGTGCTGGCGGCGGGCGAGCCGGCGCGGCTGGCGGCGTTCGCCGAATGGCTGCGGCAGGGACCGCCGCAGGCGCAGGTGGCCGCGGTGGAGGAAGAACCGACGGAACTGCCGCCGCCGCCAGGTTTCGAAATCCGCTGAAGCCGCTGCCGTCCCGGCAGCGATTGCGAGAATGCGGCCGTCCTTTACGGACACGCTGATACATGGAAACATAGCTCGTCGTCGAAATGCGGGGGGTAGGTGCAAAACCGCTATCGACGGAACACACTATGCCAACTGGCATGGATTGCGAGAGAAAATAAATGAGAACGAGAATCTTGGTTTTACTTGCAGGGGTAGGAGTGGGATTGGCAGCAGGTGCAGTACACGCTGCCGGCGATCCTGAAACAGGGGCGCGCAAGGCGAAGACCTGCATGGGCTGCCACGGCATCCCCGGTTACCGGAACGCTTATCCCAGCTATCTGGTGCCGAAGGTCGGCGGGCAGCATCCCGAATACATCATCTCGGCGCTCAAGGATTATCGCTCCGGTGCCCGTCAGCATCAGACCATGCAGGCGCAGGCCGCCGTCCTGTCCGATCAGGACATCGAGGATATCGCGGCATTCTTTGCGCAGGCGAAGCAGTAATCCGGGGGGATGAGCATGAGAAAGGTATTGGCCACCGCAGTGGTCCTCGGGATCGGCCTGGTTTCCGTCGAGGCGCACGCGCTCGACCGGGGCGACCCTGAACGCGGCAAGCAGCTCTCGGCGGCCTGCGTCGCCTGCCACGATGCCGATGGCAACAGCAGCAATCCGCAATTCCCGCGCATCGCCGGCCAGCATGCCGACTACATGGTCCAGGCGCTGAAGGCCTACAAATCCGGCGCCCGCAAGAACGCGATCATGGCCGGAATTGTTACGGGGCTGTCCGAGCAGGATATGGAAGATCTCGCTGCCTACTTTTCCAGGCAGAAGGGGGATCTGTACAGCAAGTCGCTGTAATTCCTTCGAAATCGCTGGGCACGGGCGCTTCGGCGCCCGTGCCGGCAATGGCGGCCAGGGAGGGCTCGGAATGTCGCGGGTGCTGATCATCGCCGCGCATGGCAGCCGCCTTGCAGCTTCCAATGACGAGATTCGGCAGCTTGCCGCCGCCCTCGAGCCGGTTGTCGCCGGCCGCTATCAGCGCGTCGACGCCGCTTTCCTCGAACTGGCAGATCCCTCCATTGCAGCGGCGATCGATGCCGCCGTCGCCGCAGGCGCCAGGGACATTGCCGTCCTGCCGTACTTTCTGGCCGCCGGGCGGCATGTCAGCCGCGATCTCCCGCGCCTGGTCAAGGACCGGCAGCAGGCTCATCCGGCGATCTCCATCCGCCTGCTCGACTACCTGGGACGGCGGCCGGAGCTGCTCGAGCTGCTGGCGAAATCGGTCTAGCCGCCGGCCGCGATCAGCGCTCCATACCCTTCGCGATAGCTCGGGTAACGCAGCCGGAAGCCGGTCGCCTTGAGCCTGTCGTTACGGCAGCGCTTGTTGCTGCCACGCCTGCCGCCGGGCGCTGCGGCCGTCCGCGGCGGTCGGGGCAGTCCGAGCTGGTCGGCCAGCCAGTCCATCAGCTCGCATTGCGTGCAAGGGGCATCATCGGTTGCCAGATAGATGCCGGGCGGCACCTGCTCGTCGGCGACATGGAGAAGTGCCTGCACGCAGTCGTCGCGATGGATGCGATTGGTATAGAGCGGCGGCTTGGCCGGACAGGGCTCGCCATTGCGAACCTTGGCCAGCATGCGCTCGCGGCCGGGGCCGTAGATGCCGCCAAAGCGCAGGACGGTGCAGGGAATGCCGCTGTTCAGTGCCAGCTGCTCGGATTCCAGCATGCGCCGGCCGGAAAAGCTGTTGGGCTCGGTGGGCGAGTCTTCGTCCACCCATTCGCCGTCGAGCTGACCGTAGACGGCGGTGCTGGATGCCAGCACCAGCCGCCGCGGCGCCTGTCGTTGCCGCGCCAGCGCATCGAGCAGGTTGCGCAGCCCGACCACATAGGCCTGGCGATAGGCGCCGTCGTCGAAGCGGTCGGGGGTGGCGATGTAGTAGACGAGACCGATCCCATCCGGCAGGCCGGCCAGGGCAGACGGTCGGGTCAGGTCGGCCTGCAGGGTATGCAGCGGTGCCGGCAGCGGCTCGGCGCGCCGGCGCAGGCC
>JAJUFY010000374.1 GCA_029263635.1 Ectothiorhodospiraceae bacterium
GACCGCCGGCGGCCGGGACGGCCGGCGCAGCCGGACGGACAGCTTTAGCTGCCCGGCAGGGTGAGGCCGCAGGCCGAACCAAGCGCGCAGGGTACCGGCCGTCAGGCCGGCGAGACGGCGGGTATCGTTTGACTCGGACCGGCTTACCCGGTCCTCGCCCTGCGGGTCGCCTCCGGCGCTCCCGCTTGGCTGCGCCAAGCGGTCTTTTGCCTCCTTAATTCTTTGGACCAGCAAAGACCGCGTCGCGCAGCGACGGGGGAACGCGTAGCGGCCCGCAGGGCGAGGATCCGCTCGGCGGACCCGAATCAAAAGTCACTCGCCCAGCAGGGCGAAACAGAACGTAACGGTGTCGCACGCCAAGGAGCCAACAAGCCGAACCTTTGATGCAGCGGCCGCTGCACTGCGACAGGCATCGTCAGTGCCCCGGAACTCGGTGAGATAATCCCTCAATCCTCCCCCGCCTCTGCCAGCTGCAACAACGGCTGCTCCTCCTGCGCCTCCTCCACCAGCTCGGCGGGCAGGGATTTGGCGGCCTTGGCGCCCAGCGTCTTGATGTCGTCGGCGGTCTTCACCAGGTTGCCGCGGCCGTGCTTGAGCTTCTTGAAGGCTTCCTCATGCGCCTTCTGAGCGGCCTCCAGACGGCGGCCGACTTCGTCGAGGTCGGCGACGAAGCCGACGAACTTGTCGTACAGCCGGCCGGCTTTCTCGGCGATTTCGCTGGCGTGGCGGTTCTGGTACTCGAAGCGCCAGATGTTGTGGATGGTGCGCAGCGTGGCGAGCAGCGTCGACGGCGTGACGATGACGATGTTCTTCTCCAGCGCGTCGCCGAACAGCTCGGCATCGTGCCGTACCGCCTCGATGTAGGCCGGCTCGATGGGCACGAACAGCAGCACGTAGTCCAGGGTGCGGATGCCCAGGTGCTGGTAGCCCTTGGCCGACAGCCCCCGGCAGTGGTTGCGCAGCGACGCGCAGTGCTCCTTGATCGCCGCCAGCCGCTCGGCGTCGTCGGTCGCTGCGCAGAAGCGCTCGTAGGCGGTCAGCGAGACCTTGGAGTCGATGATCACGTGCTTGCCTTCCGGCAGCTTGACGATCACGTCCGGCTGCTGGCGGCGGCCGTCCTCGGTGGTGAAGCTCGCCTGCACTTCGTACTCGCGCCCGCGGGTGAGCCCCGACTTCTCCAGCACCTGCTCCAGAATCATCTCGCCCCAGATGCCCTGGGTCTTGTTCTCGCCCTTGAGGGCACGGGTGAGGTTGAGGGCGTCCTCGCTGATGCGCTGGTTCAGTTCCTTGAGGCGGGTGATCTCGTTGAACAGGCTGACCCGGTCGCGGGTTTCCTTGTCGTAGACCTCCTGGACCTTCTTCTCGAACTCCTTGAGCTGTTCCCGCACCGGTGACAGCAGCCCTTCCAGGTTGGTCCTGTTCTGGTCGGTGAAGCGCTTGCTCTTGTCTTCCAGGATTTCGTTGGCGAGGTTGCGGAACTGCGCCGTCAGCTGCTCGCGGGCGTCGTTGAGCAGGCGCAGCTTCTCCTCGGCCTGGTTGCGCTCGGCCGCGAGCTGGGTGCTGAGCGTGGATACCTGCTCCCGCAGCTTGGCATTGTCCTCCTGCGCCGCCCGCAGCTGCTCGGTCAGCTGTGCCGCCTGCCGCGCCTGCTCCTCGGCGGTGGCGCGCAGCGCCAGCTCGCGCCGCAACTCGTCGCGCAGCTGCGCGAGCTCCGCGTCACGCCCGCTCAGCTGCTGACGGGCATGTTCCAGCTGCGCCAGGGCATCGTCGCGGCCACGGCGGAAAGCCTCGGCCTGACCACGGCCCAGCAGCCAGATCACCAGTGCGGCGACCAAGAAGCCGCTGCCCCCACCGA
Source organism: Ectothiorhodospiraceae bacterium (assembly GCA_029263635.1). GTDB lineage: Bacteria > Pseudomonadota > Gammaproteobacteria > Nitrococcales > AK92 > JAAYIK01. The sequence continues at coordinate 1,856 of JAJUFY010000374.1, forward strand.
CCAATACGCTCAGGCCGTCCACTGCATTCTCCTCGTGTGCATGCGCGACAGACTAGACGGATAACCAAGCCCCTGAAAAGAACGGAGCCGCACTCGCGCTAAGTTAACTGCATGCCGCACTCCGTTGCGGCGGCATCCATGTGCGGGCTCCAGCCGCCGTGGGCACGCGGATTGGCGGGGCTCGGGTGGGTCACGCCTACCACCCGAATGCCGAGCGCCGGCGCGATCTCCTGCAGGCGCTGCTCGGCGAAGCGGCCGATGCCGACCACCGCGCGCGGCCGCAGCACCTCCAGTGACCGCAGCAGGGCATCGTCGCAGACCGCCTGCAAGGCATCGCGCTGGGCGCTCTTGAGGCCATCCGGGGGCAGGTTGGCGCCGTC
>JAJUFY010000407.1 GCA_029263635.1 Ectothiorhodospiraceae bacterium
CTGCGGGGGAGCATCCCTGCGGCGAGGACTTCTACCGTGTGACCTATGATTTCAGCCGCTGGCCGCACTGGCGAGCGGAATGGCGCGTCACGGGGCCGGCGAAGGATTACATTCTCGTCAGCGAATACCGGCCAACTGGACAGAACGGCAAAACCACGGCATGACCGCCGACATGCACCGCTGAAGGGAGTCCAAGCGCATGGCCGAAACCCTCCGCACGTCCGGCCGCACGCCGGTTCTGGCCGAAACCTTCTGGGACGCCGAAGGAGTGCCGCTCCTCGCCAAACGTGTCCTCCTCGTCACCCTCGGCATCGCCGCCCTGGCGCTTCTGGCCAAGGTCCAGGTGCCGGTCTGGCCGTCGCCGGTGCCGGTCACCATGCAGACCTTCGCCGTCCTTGCGATCGGCGCCGCCTATGGGCCGCGGCTCGGCCTCGTCACCATCCTCGGCTATCTCGCCATCGGCGCGCTTGGCTGGGACGTCTTCGCCGGCTCCTCGGCCGAGGCGAACGGGATCGCCTACATGGCGGGATCGACCGGAGGCTATCTCGTCGGCTACCTGCTGGCGGTGGCGGCGCTCGGCGCAGCGGCGCGGCGGGGCTGGGACCGCAGCATCGCCGGCACCGCGGCCGCCTTCGCGATCGGGACGGCGCTCATCTACATCCCCGGCGTGCTCTGGCTCGGGGTGCTCTACGGCTTCGACCAGCCGATCCTTGCCTGGGGGCTCACGCCCTTCCTGATCGGTGATGCGCTGAAGGCAGGCCTTGCCGCCCTGCTGCTGCCGGGCCTCTGGAGGCTCGTCGGCCGCGCCCGCGCCTGAGACCGACTCGTCGTCGGGCAGGGGAATCCTGGTAAATAATAAGGGGCCGCGGAGATATTCCGTGGCCCCTGTCTTGATGAAATTGCTTCAACAATCCTCCGGACGCTCCCCATGCGCCCGGCTTGCTCAAAACATTTCACACCACCACCCGGCTCCCCAGAGCACCGGGCGCCGACCGCGGCCGATCCGGTTCCTGCACCAACCGGCCGGTCATGCGGCAAGTCGCAGGCGGTGTTCATCCGCACACCGGTACACGCCCGCATGTAGGGCGGCAGAATTGCGACCGGGCACGAATTCCCCCTCAAATGTGCGGCGCTCCCCACAAGCGCCACGTACAGGAAGCTATAATCCGCCGACGACAATTTCTTCCCCCGAATGGAGGATGCACCGGACGCTATGTCTAAAGAATCATCTTTGTCAGTATTCACTTGATGATTGAGCATATATTCGCTTAAGTTGTAGACGTTGACAACTTGCCATGCTCCTGTCCAGATCCTCTTGAGGTGACAGGAGAGTAACGCGATGGGGGCGGGCCTACGGCAGAAGATGGATCTGCCGACGCTGATCGGCGACCTCTATCAGGCAGCGGTACAGCCGGAACTGTGGAAACCGGCACTCGACCGGATGTGCGACGCTCTCGGAGGCGCCTCCTTCGTTGTCGGCCTCTATGATGACGATGACCTCGTCTTTGCTGCCCTGACCCGTCTCGACCCGGACTTCCAGAAGCGGCTCCTCACGGACTACCGTTTCGCAGAGACGAATCCCTTCCTCGCGGCCATGCCACGGCTGCCGCTCCTGAAGGCGGTCCCGCGCCAGCAGATCATCAACGACGACCTCTACTACCGCAGCGACCTCTTCAACGAGATCCACCATCCGCAGCGCCTCGTTCATGTACAGGCGGCCTGCCTCCGCCGGGACGGAAGGAAGCTGATCTCCTCGAGTCTGATGCGGCGCGCGGGCCACGAGTTCACGTCCGAGCACGCCAGGCTGTTCAACGCGCTGCTGCCGCATCTGAGCCGGGCCATCGGGATGACGGAGCGGACGCTGGAACTCGTCGCCGAACGCGACCTTGCCAATGCCGCGGCCGAGGCCGGGGGCGAGGCGCTGATCGCGGTCGATGCCACAGGTC
>JAJUFY010000121.1 GCA_029263635.1 Ectothiorhodospiraceae bacterium
CCCGCAGGATCTGGATGGTTTCCTCCACGGTGGGCTCGCCGACGTCGATCTTCTGGAAGCGGCGGGCCAGCGCCCGGTCCTTCTCGAAGATGCCGCGGTATTCCTGATAGGTGGTCGAGCCGATGCACTTCAGCTCGCCGCTCGCCAGCATGGGCTTGATCAGGTTGGAGGCGTCCATCACTCCGCCCGATGCCGAGCCGGCGCCGATGATGGTGTGGATCTCGTCGATGAACAGCACCGCGCCCTTGTCCTTCTTGAGCTGCTGCAGCAGGCCCTTGAGCCGCTTCTCGAAGTCGCCGCGGTACTTGGTGCCGGCCACCAGCGCGCCCAGGTCCAGCGAGTAGATCGTCGCGCCCTTGAGCACGTCCGGCACCTCGCCGTCGACGATCATCTTCGCCAGCCCTTCGGCAATGGCGGTCTTGCCGACGCCGGCTTCGCCGACGTAGAGCGGGTTGTTCTTGCGCCGCCGGCACAGCACCTGGATGGTGCGCTCGATTTCCAGCCGCCGGCCGATCAGCGGGTCGATCAGGCCCTGACGGGCGCGCTGATTCAGATTGGTTGCGAACTGCTCCAGCGGGGTCTTGCCGGTCGCTTCCCCCGGCTCCTCATCCGATGAGGGATTCACGTTACCCAGATCCTCTTCCCCAGGACCGCTCGAAATGCCGTGGGAGATGTAATTCACCACGTCCAGCCGCGAGATGTTCTGCTTGTGCAGAAAGTACACGGCCTGAGATTCCTGCTCGCTGAAGATCGCGACCAGGACGTTGGCACCCGTCACCTCGCTCTTGCCGGACGACTGCACATGCAGGATGGCGCGCTGCAGGACGCGCTGGAAACCCAGGGTCGGCTGCGTCTCCCGGCCGTCGCTCAAGGGCAGCAGCGGGGTGGTCTCTTCCAGGAAGTGGGTGAGATCCCGCCGCAGCTGGTCAAGATTGGCGCCGCAGGCCCGCATTACAGCGGCCGCGGCCGGATTGTCCGTCAGTGCGAGCAGCAGGTGCTCAACGGTGAGAAATTCATGCCGTTTCTCCCGCGCCTCCTTGAAGGCCAGGTTCAGCGTAAACTCCAGCTCCTTGCTCAACATCTAACTCACCTCGCTCGCCGATGCACCGCCGAACAGCGATGCCTCGAATTGGACCCGCAGCAAGGCGGCGGGTTCCGGCCAGAGCGCAACTCGCACGCTCTGGGGCCGTCGGCAGCCTAGTCTGCCGGCTCCATGTCGCATAGCAACGGATGCTGGTGCTGCCGGGAATAGCGGTTGACCTGCTCGACCTTGGTCTCGGCGATGTCACGGCTGTACACACCGCACACCCCTTTCCCGCGGGTGTGCACATGGAGCATGATCTGCGTCGCCCGGCTGCGATCCATCGCGAAAAACATCTCCAGCACTTCGACGACGAACTCCATCGGCGTGTAGTCGTCGTTCAGCAGGATGACCTTGTACAGAGGCGGCTGCTTGAGCTCAGGCTTCGCCTCCTGTACCACCAGGCCTTCGTCTCGATCGTGTTTGGTGTCGTGCCCTGCCATTGCCTTCAAACTATCTGAGTGCAGTGCGGGTAGTTTAAAAGAGCCGGGTACGTCCTCCAAACACGCGGATCCGGCCGCATGCCCGACCAGCTGTACCAGGCCTGCCGCCGCTCCGGGTTCTTCACATGGCGGCATGGAGAACGGATTCAAGCGGCCATCCTGACGCGGAATCCGGACCGCCTCGGTAGAATCCTCAGCACACGTACAGGAAGCCCGCAGGCAACCCGGACGCCAGGCGTAAAAAAGGGCGAGCCCGTAAAGGCCCGCCCCGATCTGGCCCGCGGCGGCCGCAGCCGCCGCTACAACACCGATCAGTCGAACTGATTCATGGTGTTGTCCTTGCCGCCGGCCTTGAGCGCGGCTTCGCCGGCGAAGTACTCCTTGTGGTCATCGCCGATGTTGGAACCGGCCATGTCCTGGTGCTTCACGGTGGCGATGCCCTCGCGGATCTCGCGGCGCTGGACGCCGGCCACATAGGCCAGCATGCCTTCGTCGCCGAAGTAGCCGCGCGCCAGCTCGTCGGTGGACAGAGCGGCGGTGTGGTAGGTCGGCAGCGTGATGAGGTGGTGGAAGATGCCGGCCTCGCGCGACGCATCCCGCTGGAAGGTGCGGATGCGGCGATCGGCCTCGGCGGCCAGCTCGCTGTCATCGTACTCGGCGCTCATCAGCTTGGCGCGGTCGTAGGCCGACACGTCCTTGCCCTGGGCAACCCAGTCGTCGAACACCTGCTGACGGAAGTTCAGCGTCCAGTTGAAGGACGGGCTGTTGTTGTACACCAGCTTGGCGTTCGGGACGACCTCGCGGATGCGGTCGACCATGCTGGCGATCTGCTCGACGTGCGGCTTCTCGGTCTCGATCCACAGCAGGTCGGCGCCGTTCTGCAGGGCGGTGATGCAGTCGAGCACCACGCGGTCCTCGCCCGAGCCTTCCTTGAAGCAGAACAGGCCGGACGGCAGGCGCTTGACCTTCTTCAGCTTGCCCTGCGCCTTGATCACCACATCGCCGTTCTCGATGTCGTCGGCGCTGTTGATGTACTCGCCGTCCAGGAAGCTGTTGTACAGGTCGCCGATGTCGCCCGGCTCCTTGGTGACGGCGATCTGCTTGGTCAGACCGGCGCCGAGGGAGTCGGTGCGGGCGACGATGATGCCGTCATCCACGCCCAGCTCCAGGAAGGCATAGCGGATGGCGTTGATCTTGGCCAGGAAGTCCTGGTGCGGCACGGTGACCTTGCCGTCCTGGTGACCGCACTGCTTCTCGTCGGACACCTGGTTCTCGATCTGGATGGCGCAGGCTCCCGCCTCGATCATCTTCTTGGCCAGCAGGTAGGTGGCCTCCTCGTTGCCGAAGCCGGCATCGATGTCGGCGATGATCGGCACGACGTGGGTCTCGAAGTTCTCGATCTTGTCGAGGATCTCGGCTTCCTTGGCCTTGTCGCCGGCCTGGCGGGCAGCGTCCAGGTCACGGAACAGGTGGTTCAGCTCCCAGGCGTCGGCCTGCTTGAGGAAGGTGTACAGCTCCTCGATCAGCTCCGGCACGGTGGTCTTCTCGTGCATGGACTGGTCGGGCAGCGGACCGAACTTGGAGCGCAGCGCAGCCACCATCCAGCCGGACAGGTACAGGTAGCGGCCCTTGGTGCTGCCGTGGCGGCGCTTGATGGAGATCAGCTTCTGCTGACCGATGAAACCGTGCCAGCAACCCAGCGACTGGGTGTACTTACTCGGGTCAGCGTCGTACTCAGCCATGTCGCGGCGCATGATGGCCGCGGTGTACTTGGCGATATCCAGACCGGTCTTGAAGCGGTTCTGGGCGCGCATGCGGGCTGCATATTCCGGGTTGATCGCGCTCCAGCCGCCCTTGTATTGATCGCGCAACGCGGCGACCTGTTGGATATCCTTCGAATACTGAGACATGATCGTTCCTCTAAAATGGTGGGGGATGAAACTGCAGCAGCCGCGCGAACTGTCGGCATCGCTTCGCAGTGATCGAGCACCCAAATCAACTGCCACACGTGGCGACCCATCCGACGACCGGGCCGCTAGCACCGGTCGGCGGAACGATCCATCGCGACCAAGTTCGGTACGATCATTGGCAACTCTCCATGCACGGGTTGATCATGGAGAGCCCCACGCTGGCAACGCGCCCTCGACATCATCGGCACAAGCCTCGAAGGAAGACGCGCTACGTTTTTACTGCCGGCAGCACAGATCCCGCAGCCCGATTTCCGCACCGCGGATTGCCTGCACCGCCAACGGCACGCAAGTATATTGTCGCAACGCAGCATTTAGCAATCCAAATCAACCACTAATCCGGCGACAGACCCGTCATCGCCGGATTCGCAACCGACGGAAACCAAGCATGGGCTGGAATCCTCACCTGACGGTGGCTGCCGTCATAGCACGCGACGACCGCTATCTGCTTGTCGAAGAACACATTGACGGGCGTGCCTTGCTCAATCAGCCGGCCGGTCATGTCGAGGATGACGAATCGCTGATCGAGGCGGTAATCCGGGAAGTCCGGGAAGAAACGGCCTGGGAATTCGCGCCCGAAGCCCTGGTCGGCATCTACCGCTGGCGCCGGAATGACGCCGGCGATACGTTTTTCCGCTTCTGCTTCACCGGCCGCCTGGTCCGCCATCACGAGGGCCAGCCGCTCGATCCGGACATCACCCGCACCCTCTGGCTGACGCCGGCCGAGCTGACCGCGCAGGCGGCACGCCACCGCAGCCCACTGGTCGGGCGCTGCCTGGCCGACCATCTCGCCGGCCGCCGCTATCCGCTGGCCTTGCTGGGCGAGGTAACGAGCTAGCCGCCCGCCGCCGTGTTACCCTTGGCGGCTTTCGATACAGACCCGGTTGAATCGCATATTCCCGCCCATGACCTCGTCGAAGCATGTCATTGTCGGCCTCTCCGGAGGAGTCGACTCGTCCGTTGCCGCGCTGCTGCTGCTTGAGCAGGGCTATCGCGTGGAAGGCATGTTCATGAAGAACTGGGAAGACGACGACGATGCCACCACCTGCAGCGCCGAGCAGGATCTCGCCGACGCCAAGCAGGTCTGCGCCGAACTCGGCATCCCCCTGCACCAGGTCAACTTCGCCAGGGAGTACCGCCAGCAGGTCTTCGACGACTGCCTGCAGGAATTCGCTGCCGGACGCACCCCGAACCCGGATGTGCTCTGCAACCAGCACATCAAGTTCAAGGCCTTCCTCGACCACGCCCTGCGGCTGGGCGCCGACCTGGTGGCCACCGGCCACTACGCGCGGATCCAGCCCAACGGCGGCACGCTGCACCTTTGCAAGGGGCGGGATGGCAACAAGGATCAGAGCTATTTCCTCTACACGCTGGGCCAGGCGCAGCTGGCGCGCACGCTGTTTCCGCTCGGGGAACTGGAAAAGCCGGCGGTGCGGGAACTGGCCGAGCAGGCCGGCTTCCTGAACTTCGACAAAAAGGACAGCACCGGCATCTGCTTCATCGGCGAGCGCGACTTCAGCGAATTCCTGGCACGCTACCTGCCTCGCACGCCCGGCGACATCGAGACCCCTGACGGCGAAGTCGTCGGCCGCCACAAGGGGCTGGCGTTCTACACCCTGGGCCAGCGGCAGGGGCTCGGCATTGGCGGCCTGCGCGGCCACGAAGGCGCCACCTGGTATGTGGCCGACAAGGATCCGGCGCGCAACGTGCTGGTCGTGGCTCCTTCTCACGATCATCCGCTGCTGTTCGCCTCGGGCCTGGATGCCGAACGGCTGCACTGGGTGGCCGGCGCCGCGCCGGCACGCGAATTCCGCTGCACCGCCAAGATCCGCTACCGGCAGCCGGACCAGGCCTGCCAGGTCCGGCTGCAGGCCGACGGCAGCGCCGAGGTCGTGTTCGAGACGCCGCAGCGAGCGGTCACTCCGGGGCAGTCCATCGTGTTCTACGACGGCGACGTCTGCCTCGGGGGCGGCATCATCCGTCGCCGGCATGAGGTGGCAGCATGACGCCCGCCGACCGCAATCAGGCGCTGGCCCTGGCGGCCGCCTTCCAGGCGGTCTCGGTGGTGATCGACATTGCCCGTCACGGCCGGACCAATACCGCGCTGGTGCGCACCTGCCTGCAGGGGCTGGTGCAGCCGTACCAGTCCGATCTGGCCGGACTCTACGGCATCGAGCAGCTGCGTCCCGGGCTGATCGCCCTGCAGGCGCAGCTGACCCACCCGCAAGATCCCCACTTCACCCGCTATGCGGTGATGCTGCTGCACCTGGAAAGCCGGCTGCGCCGGCAACCGGACCGGCTGCAGGGCATCGCCGCCGGCCTGGACCGGGTGCGGCGCCAGGTCGAATATTTCGGCGGCGCCGACAGCGGCCCGGTGATCGCCGCCCTCGCCCACCTCTACAGCGAGCACGTCAGCACGCTGCGACCGCGCATCCTCATCACCGGGGAGCGGGCTTACCTGGAACAGGCCCAGAACGCCGAACTGATCCGCGCGCTCCTGCTGTCGGCGCTGCGCGCCCTGAGCTTCTGGCGACAGCATGGCGGCAGCCGGTTCGGGCTGATCCTGCGGCGCTGGCGCGTGCTGCGGGCGGTGGCAGAACTGCTTGCCGTCGACGGCTGAATGACCGGCGGCCCCAACATGGCACCTTTTGCCGTTGACTAGTGTATGATTAGCGCCGCTTTTTAGAGGCCGTTTGCCGCCTCAATTCGCGACCTTCTGCGGCGTGTCAACGTCCGGCAGAGGATGGACCTGAACGACCATGCACTGGGAGGCACGATGAGCGATAGCTTTGGCGCGCGTTCGACACTCGACGTCAACGGTAAAAAATACGAAATCTTCCGCTTCGATGGCCTGAAAAAACAATACGACATTGACCGCCTCCCCTACTCGCTGAAGATCCTGCTCGAGAACCTGCTCCGCACGGAGGACGGCGAGAACATCACCAAAGCCCACATCGAAGCCCTGGTCAACTGGGATCCCAAGGCGGAACCGGATACCGAAATCGCCTTCACGCCGGCCCGCGTGGTCATGCAGGACTTCACCGGCGTCCCGGCGGTGGTCGACCTGGCCGCCATGCGCGATGCCATGACCCGCCTCGGCGGCGACCCGAAGCGCATCAACCCGCTCTCTCCGGCCGATCTGGTCATCGACCACTCCGTGATGGTCGACTATTTCGGCACCAAGGACGCCCTGCAGAAGAACGCCGACATCGAATTCGAGCGCAACAAGGAGCGCTACACC
>JAJUFY010000438.1 GCA_029263635.1 Ectothiorhodospiraceae bacterium
GCTGGCCGGGGCGCGGGTGATCGCCACGTCCTCCAGCGATGACAAGCTGGAGCGGCTGCGCGCGCTGGGCGCGGACGAGCTGATCAATTCCCGCGAGGATCCGGAGTGGGGCATGACCGCGCGCCGCCTGACCGATGGCCGCGGCGTGGACCACGTGCTCGACGTGGGCGGGCCGGACACCCTGGCGCAGTCGATGCTGGCCGCGCGCGTGGGCGGGCACGTGGCGCTGATCGGCGTATTGAGCGGCGTGGACAGCCAGCTGCCGCTGGGCCTGGCGCTGGGGCGGCAGCTGCGGCTGCAGGCCCTGATCGTCGGCAGCCGCCGCCACCAGCAGGAGATGGTGCGCGCGATGGAGGCGAGCCCGCTGCGGCCGGTGATCGACAGCCACTTCGCGCTCGAGGACATCGTGGCCGCGTTCCGGCACCAGGAGAGCGGCAGCCACTTCGGCAAGATCGTGCTGGATATCTGAACAGCGCGATCGCTTGCCCTCCACCACACCGATTCAGTCGGCCGTAGCGGCAAAGGTTCTCCTGAACCTGGCCACTACCTCGCGGTTCTGGATCGCAACCTTCCGCAAACCCTCGGAGCGGATGCGATCCGAGCAACGCACCTGCTCCCAGAACCGGATGGCGACTTCCGCGGCGCGCGCGATATGGCCGGTCTGGCCGGTGCGTTCAGGCGGGCTCAGGGCCAGCGGCACCGCGGGCCGCACGGCGCCCGTGCGCGAGGGCGCCAGATACATGGGCAGCATGTCGTAGGCGGGCGCAAGGGCGAGCGGGCCCGTATCGGTCAGATGGAAGCCGAGGTTTCCCCCATGCATGTCGCTGTTGCCGATGAAGCGGCCGAACCAGTGCAGCTCGGCCATCCGGGCCGCGGTGTCCGCGGTGACCAGGCCTTCGGCTGCGAGCTGTTCGCCTGCGAGCGGCCAGTCGTGGCCGCCGGTGCCGGCGAACGCCGCGTCCAGCGCCAGGAGGGAGACGAATCCCCGGCGACCGATATGGTCGGGCGTGCGGTCGAATCGGCGGACTTCCAGGCAAAGGTGCCGTTCGGCATCCACCATCTCGGCCTCCGCGGCGGGTAGCCCCGCTTCGCGCAGGCAGGCCAGGGCGATCTGCTCGCACGCGAGCAGTTCGGCCCAGCGGGCCGCAGCCTGGCCGCTGTCATGGATGGCGAACTTCACCAGCGCAGCGTATCTGCCCTCTGGCGAGAGGACGGTGCTGGTGAACTTAGGCTGCTCGCCACCGGGCGACGAGCCGATCTCCTCGCCTGCGAGTGCCGCATCGGCCCATTCGGAGTAGCGCGCGTGACGCTCGGGAGCCTGGATGGAGTCCGGCGGCGTATCCAGTTCGGCAAGGGCGCGTTCGACAGCGTGGCCGCCCAGCAAGAGGTCCCCGATTGCGGTTCCGCCCGTGCGGGTGATGGCGAGCAGGGTGTCGCGCAGCTGCCAGCGGTTGAGGTCGGTTGGGACGCCGAGCTCTGGACCGTTGCGATGGGCCAGGCTGCGGCCGAGGAAGCCTTGCGGTCGCAAGTCGTCCAGGAACCAGGGGAGCGCAGGAAAATGGCCGGGCATGTCGTCCAGCGGCCGGACGAGATTGGGCCGCTCGCCCGTTGGTTCGAATTGGAACCTTCCTTGGCGCAGCAGATGGAGCGCGCCGAGTTCTTCAACCGTGGCATCGGACCGCATCCGCCACACTGGCCAGGTGCTGCCGGCATCGGTGCTTGCCCGCGCGACATAGGCCGTGGCGCGTGCCCGGCCC
>JAJUFY010000351.1 GCA_029263635.1 Ectothiorhodospiraceae bacterium
CATGAGCCGGGCAACTCGCAACGCGGCCGACCGGCAGAAGAACGAAACGCATCAGAGCGCGTCGGCCATGAACGAGATGGCCACGACCGTGCAGGAAGTGGCGAGAAATACCAGCGCCGCCGCGGCGGAAACCCGCAATGCCACCGAAGAGGCCGGCGTCGGCCGCCAGGTGGTGACCGAGGTCATGGATGCCATCGATACGCTGGCGAGCGAGATCCGGGACGCCGCAGAAGTAATCACCGGCCTCAAGCAGGACTCCGAAGCGATCGGCGGCATCCTGGAAGTGATTCGCGAAGTGGCCGAGCAGACCAATCTGCTGGCGCTGAACGCGGCGATCGAGGCGGCGCGGGCCGGCGAGCAGGGCCGCGGCTTCGCGGTAGTGGCCGATGAGGTGCGCACGCTGGCGAGCCGCACCAACGCATCGGCCCAGGAAATCCAGCAAATGATCGAAAGGGTACAGGGCCGTACCGATCAGGCGGTGGCGGTGATGGATCGCAGCCGGCAGCAGGCCCAGCTGAGCGTGAAGAAGGCCGCCGATGCCGGCGCCTCGCTGCAGCGGATTACCGGCATGATCGGGCAGATCAGCGACATGAATGTTCAGATCGCCAGCGCCTCGGAAGAACAAAGCGCGGTGGCCGAGGAGATCAATCGCAACATCCTCGCCATCCACCGCATCGCCGAGGAAAATGCCGCAGGCACGGCGCAGCTGGAAGCCTCCAGCCAGGAGCTTGAACGGCTGGCGCACGAGCTGCAGGCAGGGCTTGCCGGCTTCAAGCTCTGAGGCAAAGTCCGGCCAGGGCTGGCCGCTGGCGACAACCTGGTGTAAAGGTTTGGGCCTGCCTCGCAGACACGAGAGTCCTCATGACGGCGAAAGGGCCCGACCCACAACCGGCGGTCGAAATGGCGGCAGGCTTGGGCGACTGCCGCCATTTCGACATCATCCTGAACAGTCTCAATGCGCTGGTCTATGTCGCCGACATGGAGACGCACGAGCTGCTGTTCCTCAACGATTACGGCCGGACACACTGGGGCGATCCCAACGGCCGGCCATGCTGGCAGGTGCTGCAATCAGGGCAGCAGGGCCCTTGCGCTTTCTGCACCAACCCGCAACTGGTCGATGCGCAGGGCCAGCCGACCGGTCCCCTGGTCTGGGAATTTCAGAATCCGATCACCGGCCGCTGGTATCAGTGCCGGGACCAGGCCGTTCGCTGGGTAGACGGCCGTCTGGTGCGCCTGGAGATCGCCACCGACATTACCGACCGCAAGCGCCTGGAACAGGACCTGGAGGCTGCCGTACGCCGCGCCGAGATCCTGGCGCGCACCGATGAGCTGACCGGCCTCAGCAACCGGCGGGCCTTCTTCGAGCTCGGCGCCCGGGCATTCGAGCAGTGCCGGCGCTCGGCTCGACCCATTGCCCTGATCATGTTCGACGTCGACCACTTCAAGCGGATCAACGATACCCATGGCCATGCCGCCGGCGACCGGGTCCTGCAGGCCCTGGCGGCGGCTGTGTCGCCCCTGACCCGCGACGCCGACATCCTCGGCCGCCTGGGCGGCGAGGAGTTCGCGCTGGTGCTGCCGGAAACCGATCTGCCGCAGGCGCTGGCGGTGGCACAGCGGCTGCAGGCGGCGATTGCCAAGGTCGCGGTCAGCGATGGTCCGGCCACCATTCGCTGTACCTGCAGTTTCGGGGTCGCCGCCAGCAGCGACGGCGACACCTCCCTGGACCAGCTGCTGACCGAAGCCGATCGAGCTCTGTTGCGGGGCAAGGCCGGCGGACGGAACCGCATCGACGCCGTGCAGGTGACGGGCCGCGCCTGAGTCCTGCCGTTGCGGGGTAGCCCCTAACCGGCTCTCGGCGCATTCAGCACGCCGTGCTCCAGGGCGTAACGGATCAGCGGGCGATATTGGTCACTCCCAGCTTGCGCAGGATATTGGTCTTGTGGGTGCTGACGGTCTTGACGCTGAGATACAGCCGTTCGGCAATAGCCGACACGGCCAGTCCCTCGACCAGCATCGTGAACACCTGCTGCTCGCGTTTGGAAAGCACTGTGTGCGGCAACAGCGTGCCGCCACTGGCGGCATGGGCCAGCTTTCCGGCGACGTCCTCGCCGATGTAGAGGCGGCCCCGGCCACCCAGCGGATGGCCGGCAGCGCATGCATCCCGGCGTCGTCGACACCGAGCGCCAGGACCGGCAGTCCCGGCCAGCCCGTCCTGAGCGCCTTGATCAGCTCGATGCCGCTGCGGCCGGGCATGGACATGTCGCACACCACGACATCCGGCAGTTCCTGCTGCTGCAGCGCCGCCAGCAGAGCATCGCCGCTCGCCACGGCGCCGACCACCCGCATGTCGCCCTGTTCGGAGACGATCTGCCGCAGGCCGTCCCATACGATGGGATGGTCGTCGGCGATGAAGATTCGTATGGCCATCACTTGCCCCACAGCCGCTGAA
>JAJUFY010000072.1 GCA_029263635.1 Ectothiorhodospiraceae bacterium
GAGCGGGCGGTCGCTGCCGTCACCAGGTCGTCGACGTAAAGAAACCTGCCCCAGGCCAGATTCTCGAGGATCCGATAGCCGGCGCAGGCCGCCGGCCTGCCGTCCCGCTCCAGGTAGACCAGCCGGTAGCCCTGCGCGGCCTGCCGCATGACCTGCCCGCAGAAGCTCTCCTCGGTCAATGCCGGCCGCAGCTCCCGCATGACCGGGAAGCAGCGCTGCAGATCGGCCAGCGTGGTGGCGGCGCGGACGATGGGTTCCGGCATACGAACGTTCCTCGACTCTGGTCAGGGGCCTTCACCGCCGCAATTCCAGCACTGCGCGAACTGCGGCTCCAGCCGCTCGCCGCAGCGCGGGCACTGCCACGACCGCGCCGTGGTCTCCGCCTCCAGCACCCCGGCCAGCAGCCGCTGGGCGAGCGCAAAGTCGTCATCGTCCTCTACCCACAGCTCCGGCCAGCATTCGGTTGGCGGCAGCTCGCCGGCGGCGCCCAGCAGGTAGGCGTTCTTGACCAGACACGGGATATGGTGCTGCTCCAGCACGGTTCTCAGGTGGCCGACCAGGAGCGCGTCGGCCGAGACGAACAGCCGTTTCATCGTATCTTCTCCCGGCAGCCTGTCAGACAGCTATAGCGCAGCGGCCCCCAGCCGGCAATCAGCCTGTTACTATTCCGCCCTCGCGAGGTGATGTCATGACGCAGGATCAATTCGAACACTGGCTCGCGCGCGCCGAACAGCTGCTCACGCGCGTCGAGAACCTGCTGCCGCCGGCGCCGCCGGTGCCCGACTGGAACCGTGCCCAGGCCTTCCGCTGGCGCAGGCAGGGCGGCCGCGGCTATCTGGAACCGATCGCCAACCCGCACCGGATCCGGCTCGAGGACCTGCGCAACATCGACCGCCAGAAGGCGCTGGTCGACCGCAATACCCGCCAGTTCGTGCAGGGGCTGCCGGCCAACAATGCGCTGCTGTGGGGTTCGCGCGGCACCGGCAAGTCGTCGCTGGTGAAGGCCATGCTGCACGAATACGCCGATCAGGGCCTGCGGCTGGTGGAGATCGACAAGCACGACCTGACCGATCTGCCGGAGCTGATCCGCCTGCTGCACGGGCGGCCGGAGCGGTTCATCCTGTTCTGCGACGACCTCTCCTTCGAGGCCGACGACCCCAGCTACAAGACGCTCAAGGCAGCGCTGGACGGCTCGCTGTCGGCGCCGCCCGACAACATCCTGATCTATGCCACGTCGAACCGCCGCCACCTGTTGCCGGAATTTCACGTCGAGAACCAGGATACCCGCCACATCAACGGCGAAATTCACCACGGCGAGTCGGTCGAGGAGAAAATCTCGCTGTCGGAGCGCTTCGGGCTGTGGGTGTCCTTCTATCCCTTCGATCAGGAGGCATACCTGGCGGTCGTGTTCAACTGGCTCGAGCAACTGGGCGTGCCGGTCGAGGATGCCGAAACGGTGCGCGCCGAGGCGCTGCGTTTCGCCTTGCAGCGCGGCTCCCGCAGCGGCCGGGTCGCCTGGCAGTTCGCGCGCGACTGGGCCGGCCGGCAAGGGCTGGGCAGCTAGCGGGAACCGCCGATGCAGGATCTCGATGAACGGTAAGACCGCCGCCCAGCCTGCTCCGGCCGATCTCGCCGATGGCCTGCCGGTACCGCAGCGCTACTGGGCGGTGCTCACCCTGATCCTGGGCGTGAGCATGTCGGTGCTGGACAGCTCCATCGTCAACGTGGCGCTGCCGAGCATTGCCCGGGAGCTCGAGACCAGCCCGGCCGTTTCGGTCTGGATCATCAATGCCTACCAGCTGGCGGTGATCGCTACCCTGCTGCCGCTCTCCTCGCTCGGCGAGACCATCGGCTACCGGACCATCTACATCAGCGGCCTCACCGTGTTCACCACGGCCTCGCTGGCCTGCGCGCTCGCCGATTCGCTGCCGGTGCTGGTCGCTGCGCGGGTACTGCAGGGCCTCGGCGCCGCCGGCGTGATGAGCATCAACGCGGCGCTGGTGCGATTCATCTACCCGCGTCGGCAGCTCGGCCGCGGCATCGGCCTCATCGCGCTGGTGGTGGCCACCTCCGCCGCCTCGGGCCCGACGGTGGCGGCAGCCGTCCTGTCGGTCGCAAGCTGGCACTGGCTGTTCGCCATCAACGTGCCGGTCGGCATCCTGGCGATCCTGATCGGCACCCGTACCCTGCCTTACACGCGCCGGTCGCCGCACCGCTTCGACATCATCAGCGCCGTGCTCAACGCGCTGACCTTCGGGCTGCTGATCAGCGCCATCGACGGCATCGGCCACGGCCTGGCCTGGCAGCTGGTGGTGGCGCAGTTCGTCGCAGCCGCGCTGGTCGGTACGCTGCTGGTACGCCGGCAGTTCTCGCTGCCGGCGCCGCTGCTGCCGGTGGATCTGCTGCGCATCCCGATCTTCGCGCTGTCGATCGGCACCTCGGCCTGCTCGTTCAGCGCGCAGATGCTGGCCTACGTCTCGCTGCCGTTCTATCTGCACGACGTGCTCGGCTACACGGCGGTGGAGACCGGACTGCTGATGACACCCTGGCCGGTGATGGTCGGCCTGACCGCACCGCTCGCCGGCCGGCTGGCCGACCGTTATCCGGCCGGGCTGCTGGGCGGCATCGGCATGACCGTCTTCTGCATCGGGCTGATCTCGCTGGCGCTATTGCCGGACGACCCGGCGCGGTTCGACATCGCCTGGCGCATGGCGGTCTGCGGGCTGGGGTTTGGCCTGTTCCAGTCCCCCAATAACCGCACCATCATGGGCTCCGCGCCGCGCGAACGCAGCGGCGGCGCCAGCGGCATGCTGGGCACCGGCCGGCTGCTCGGGCAGACGACGGGCGCCGCGCTGGTAGCACTGATCTTTGGCGTGACCGCCAGCGGCGGCACCACCGTCGCGCTGCTGCTGGGTGCCACCCTCGCCGGCGTCGCAGCGGTGGTCAGCAGCCTGCGGCTGCTGACCCCTATTCGCTAGCCGGCCAGCAGGACGTAAGCCAGAAACCCCAGGCCGCCGGCAGCCGTTAGCGCAATCGCGGCCAGCAGGGCGCCGGTGGTCCACGGCGCCCGCTGCCAGCGGCCTTGCAGCCGCTGCCCGGCGCGGCGCAGGCGCAGTTCGGCGAGGTCCAGCAGGCCCGCGACCCGCGCCGAGATGCCGGCCAGCAAGGCCAGCCCGATAATCACGATCAGCGTTCCCGGCCCCGGGAACGGCATCAGGATCAGGCCCAGCAGGATTACTCCGACCGCGCCCGCGGCCGACCAGTGACGGCGCGCTGGAGTGTCGTCGGCATGGCGCCGGTAGCGCTCGCGAAAGCGCCGGCCGGGCCGGCTCCGCAGCAGGCGCTGCCATCCCTGCTTGCCAAGCATGGGTCTCCGTTGTGTGTCGGCGGCGGCGCCGGGAGCGCCCTTCCATGCTTATATGGGGATTCGTCGGTCGCCCTGCGATCAGGCAGCTGCCAGCAGCGGCAGCCCCAGCAGCTCGCCGAGCTCCTCCAGGGCCGCCCTCGGCTCTACCACCTTGATGGTGGTCATGCCCAGGGCGCGGGCCGGCTTGAGATTGATGCCGAGGTCGTCCAGGTAGACAACCTCTTCCGGCCGCACCCCCATCCGCTCGCAGGCGTGCTGGTAGATGCGCGGATCGGGCTTGCGCATGCCGAGCTTGGAGGATTCGATCACGCACTCGAACAGCGCCAGGATCTCGGCGATCTCGCGGGCGCGCTCGGCGCTGGCGTGCATGCCGGGTCCCTGGCCGGCGCGGACGTTGTTGGTGATGCAGGCGACGCGGTAGCAGCCGCGAATGGTCTTGAGCGCCTGCACCATCTCCGGCCGCACATCGCCGCCCAGCAGCTCGATGACCTTGCGGCCGGGCACGGGATGGCCGGCAGCGCGGGTTTCCGCCTCGAAGGCACGATCGAAGCCGTCCAGGTCCAGCTCGCTGCGCTCGAAGCGCGCCCAGGCGTTATCGTCCGGGTTGACGGCGTTGACGCCTCGCAGGAAGTCCTGCGGCAGGCCGTTGTCGCGTTCGAAGCGGCGAAACGCTTCGAAGGGACTGGAGGTGATCACGCCGCCGAAATCCCAGAACACGGCTTTGATGGTCATTATCGGGTACCTCTCCACATCGGCGCTGGCGCTCCGGACGGCGCGCGCGAAGCCCGGATGCTACCGCGGATACCCGGTGTGGCGATAGCAACCGGCCGGCAGGATGACGGCAGCGGCGGGCACGGCCTCTCTCCTCTGACGGGAGAGGGAAAGAAGATTTGGCGACGAGGACGTCGCTCCTGCATAAGCCGAGGCCTATCTATTCTTCCGTCGCCTCAGCGGTCTTGCCGGCCTTGCGTGGCCGTCGCCGGGGCCCGGCATTCATGCGCCGCGTGTACTCCCCGGCGCTGAAATCGTCCACCTCGATCGCCGCCAGCCGTGCCGCTTCGGCTGCCGCCAGCTGGTCCGCCTCGGCCTGCGAGATCACCCCCGCCGTGACCGCCTCGGCGAGCTGCTCGGCCGGACGGCCGCGCGGCAGCCTGCCCTCCTTCTGCGCCCTGTGGATGCGGCGCAGGATAGGTGCGGCCGCGGTCACCAGCCGGAAGGCGTGCAGCAGCCGCCCCAGCCCCGGCGCCTCCGGCCCGGGCAGATAGACGTGCTCGGTCAGTCGGTCGAACTGCTCGCCTGGCCGCTGGATGGTTCGCGCCGCCGCCGCATGCAGGCGGTCCGGCACCCCGGCTCCCAGCGGATTGAGCCGCAGCCAGAGGCGGCCCGGGCCGCGCAGCAGGGCTCCGAGCACCGGCACGTCGAAATTGGCATAGATGCCGTCGAAGGCCTGCTGGATCTCGCCCAGCATGTACTCCAGCGCCCACCGTACCAGCGGCAGGTCCTCCCGGCGCCGGCCTTCGGCCTCGAAGCGGCGCAGCGTGGCCATGCCCATGACCAGCCACGACAACACGTCGGCGAAGCGGCCGGAGAGGTTCCCGCGGGCCTTGAGCCGGCCGCCGATGGTCATCAGCGCCAGATCGGAGAGCAGCGCGAAGCGTGCCGACGCCCAGCCCAGCCGACGGTAGTAGACGGCGGTCGGACCCTTGACCGGCACGCTCACCGTCCAGCCGCGGGTAAACGCCCGGGCGCTGGCGCGGCCGAAGGTGGCGGCGAAATGCCTGATCCAGCCGAGCAGGCTCTCGCGGAAGGCGTCGGCATCGTCGCCTTCGATGGCGTCCAGCACCTTCAGCGCATACGGATGGCAGCGCACCGCCCCCTGGCCGAAGACGATGAGCGTGCGCGTGAGGATGTTGGCGCCCTCGACGGTAATGGCCACCGGCGCGGCGATGTAGCTGCTCGCCAGCATGTTGTTCGGCCCGCGCATCACTCCGGCCCCGGAGAGCACGTCCATGCCGTCGATGAGCAGCTGCTGGCCGAGATCGGTGCAGCGGTACTTCATGATGGCCGAGATGACCGGCGGCCGCTGGCCGCGGTCGATGGCCGCGCAGGCATAGGTGCGGGTGGCTTCCAGCGCATAGGTCAGCGCCGCCAGCCTGGCGACCTTGGCCTGCACGCCCTCCATCAGCCCGACCGGGATGCCGAACTGCTCGCGCACGATGCTGTACGGCCCGACCACGGCGGCGGCATGCTTGGCGGCGCCGATGGCGCCGGCCGGGATCGAGATGGCGCGCCCGCCGGACAGGGTTTCCATCAGCATGCGCCAGCCCTTGCCGGCATAGTCGACGCCGCCGATGATGTTCTCCACCGGCACCACCACGTCCTTGCCGATCAGCGGCCCGTTCGGGAAGGGATCGATCGGCTCATGGTGGCGGCCGAGCTCGAAGCCCGGTGTGCCGCGCTCCACCAGCACCACGGTGATGCCCGGCCGCTCGCCCTTGCCGAGCAGGTTGTCCGGGTCGTGCAGCTGCACGGCCAGGCTGACGATGTCGGCGATCGGCGCCAGCGTGATGTAACGCTTGCGGAAGTTGAGCCTGAGCTTGAGCGCGCCGTCGTCGTCGCGGAACACCAGGGCCTCGGCCTTGATCGAGGCGGCGTCGGAACCGGCGGTGGGCTCGGTCAGCCCGAAGCAGGGGGTCAGTTCGCCACTGGCGAGCCGCGGCAGGTACCTGGCCTTCTGTTCCTCGGTGCCGTACTCGGCGAGCAGCTCGGCCGGTCCCAGCGAGTTGGGAATGACCACCACCGTCGAGACGGCGCCGGTGGCCGGCGCCAGCATGCCCATGATCACGCTCTTGGCGAGCGCTCCCACCGGCTTGCCGCCATAGTCGGCCGGTACGTTGAAGCCGTAGAAGCCCTGCTCGCGCAGATACTGCAGCACCTCGTCCGGCAGCTGGCGGGTGACGCTGAGCTGCCAGGCATCGACGCGCCGGCAGACCTCGCGGGCCGGACCGTCCACCAGCGCCGGCTCCTCGGGCGTCACCCACGGAGCGGGCTCGGCCCGGAGCCGGGCGAAATCCGGATTGCCGCGGAAGAATTCGCCGTCGATCCAGACGGTGCCGGCCTCCAGCGCCGCCCGCTCGGTATCCGAGACCCGCGGCAGCATCCCCCCGGCCCGCATCATCTTCATCAGCCCCTTGAACATCCTGCCTCCCTGCGGCTTCCGCACAGCGCCGTTCCAAGGCACCACCCTACATGGGGTTGCAGCAAGATCAAAGGTATAGGCATGCCGGGCCGGCTCGCACTTGTCGAACGCACCCGGATGCGGTATCAGCGCGCCTGGAACAACGTCTGGAGAAGAGGATGGACGCAGAGTGGATGCTGGTGACCCTGGGCGATGCGGCAGCTGCCCTGGAGGAACTGATCGAGGATATCGAAGCCGAGCCTGAGGCCGCAGAAGAACTGCTGGAGGAGCGGATGGCGACGGTCTACGCCAAGCTCAACTACGCCTGGAACACGCGCCGGAGCGGCCCGAGCGCGATCGAGACGATGGATCACGACGCACTGGTAGGCTGGCCGCGGGATCTGACTATCTGACAAAAGAACCCCCGTACCGCGCGGTACGGGGGAATTGCGAGACCTGCGTCAGTTGAACGGCTGCGGCCGCGGCGTCTTGTTGGTCGACGGCGGCAGGATCGGCAGCTCGAAGCGCGGCTGCTCGCCGGTCAGGGTCTTGAGGAAGGCGGTGATCTTGTTGATTTCACTGTTGCTCAGCTTGCGGCCGAGCTGCAGCCTGGCCATCACGTCCACCGCTTCTTCCAGCGTCCAGTAGGCGCCGTCGTGGAAGTACGGATAGGTGAGCTCGACGTTACGCAGCGTCGGCACCTTGAACTTGAAGCGGTCCGCATCCTTGCCGGTCAGGCCGGCAACGCCTTCGGCCGGGTTGCTGGTCACGTACGGCTCGACAATGCCCATCTTCTGGAAGGAGCTGCCGCCCACCGCCGGGCCGTAGTGGCAGGCCACGCAGCCGATGTTCTTGAACAGCTGGTAGCCTTCCAGCTCGGTCTTGGTCAGCGCTTCCTTGTCGCCCAGCAGCCAGCGGTCGAAGCGCGAATGCGGGGTGACCAGGGTCTCCTCGAAGGCGGCGATCGCATCGGTGACGTGATCGATGGTGATCTTCTTGGTGTTGTAGATCTTCTTGAAGGATTCCCGGTACTGCGGGATGGACTCCAGCACGTCCACCGCCAGCGTATGGGAGAACGCCATCTCCATCGGGTTGGCGATGGGCCCTGCGGCCTGCTCCTTGAGGTCGGCGGCGCGGCCGTCCCAGAACTGCGCCAGGTTCAGGCTGGAATTCAGCACCGTCGGCGCATTGATCGGGCCTTCCTGCCAGTTATGGCCGATGGAAGTCGGCAGGTTGTCGCTGCCCCCCATGCTCAGGTTGTGGCAGGAGTTGCAGGAGATGAAGCCGGACTTCGACAGCCGCGGGTCAAAGAACAGCTGCTTGCCCAGCTCCACCTTGGCCGGATCGGTGATCTTGGCTGGCAGGATAGGCTGGATCGGCTCGTTGTTCGGGGTCATGGCCCAGGCATGGGCGCTCAGCAGCAGCCCGGCGCCGAATACCAGCGTCTTCAGCTTCATGGTCGTGGTCTCCCAGGTGCAAATAATTGTTGCTCAACATCAGGCTACCTAGGACAAACCCGAGCGTGTTGATGCAGATCAAGAACCCATATGCCGGCCCGTTTCACAGCGCATCGAGCGGGATTTTCAGGTAGCGCCGGCCATTGGCTTCCGCCGGCGGCAGCCGGCCGCCCCGCATATTTACCTGCACTGCCGGCAGCATCAGGCTGGGCATGCCCAGGGTGGCATCGCGGGCATTACGCATGGCGACGAACTCGTCCTCGCCGATGCCGTCGCGCACGTGCACGTTGTGCGCGCGCTGCTCCGCCACCGTGGTCTGGTAGCGGAACTCCTCCCGTCCCGGCGCCTTGTAGTCGTGGCACATGAACAACCGGGTCTGGTCCGGCAGCGTAAACAGCTTCTGGATCGAGCGATACAGGGTGCGGGCGTCGCCGCCGGGGAAGTCGCAGCGGGCGGTGCCGTAGTCGGGCATGAACAGCGTGTCGCCGACGAAGGCGGCATCGCCGATCACATAGGTCATGCAGGCCGGCGTGTGACCGGGGGTATGGATGGCGCGGGCCTCGATGCTGCCGACCTTGAAGCGTTCCCCGTCCCGAAACAGGTGATCGAACTGGCTGCCGTCGGTGCGGAATTCCGGTTCCGCATTGAACAGCTCGGCAAAGGTGCGCTGCACCGTGGTGATCCGGTCGCCGATGGCGATCCGGCCGCCCAGTGCCTGCTGCAGGTAAGGAGCGGCCGACAGATGATCGGCATGGACGTGGGTCTCCAGCAGCCAGTCGACCGTCAGGCCCTGCTCGCGGACATAGCCGATCAACCGGTCGGCACTCGCCCGCGACGTACGCCCCGAAGCCGGATCGTAGTCCAGCACCGGATCGACGATCGCACAGCGCTTGGTGGCCGGATCCGTCACCACATAGCTGTAGCTGTAAGTGGCGGGATCGAAAAACGCCTGAACGCGCGGTTGCATATTGGTTCCTCGCAAATGGTACTGAACCGAAGGCCTGTCGCCCCTCTCTACGGTTCCCTGTGGATCACGGTACCCAGGTTAGCGCTGTGTCGCCTCCTTACTCCGCCGCCAGGAACTGGTTGACGGTGTCGATGGCCTCGGGGCTGACGGCGTTGCCGACGGCGGCCTGCAGCTGCAGGTAGTTCAGCAGATACCCGTAGCGGGCGGCAGCGAGATCGCGCTCGGCGGCGAAGCGCTCGCGCTGGATGTCGAGCAGGTCCAGCGTGGTGCGCAGCCCCAGCTCGACGCCGCGCTGGGTCGACTGC
>JAJUFY010000333.1 GCA_029263635.1 Ectothiorhodospiraceae bacterium
GGTCATGCGGGTGAAGGCGAGCAGGCCCGGCATGTCCATCTCGGTGAGCGGGCCGATGATTTCGTGCACGTCGCCGCCGGAGCAGAAGTTGCCGCCGGCGCCGGTGATCACCACGGCGCGCACGTCCTTGTCGTAGACCAGGGCGCGAAAGCAGTCGCGCAGCTCCGCGTAGGACTCGAAGGTGAGCGGGTTCTTGCGTTCGGGGCGGTCGAGGGTGACGACGGCGACGTCGCCGCGCATGGTCCAGCGGAAGTGTTCGGCCTTGTAGTCGCGCATGCTCATTCGGTTGTCTCCCTTTGCTTATCGTCGATGTTGCGCCGGACCAGGTGTCTGGTCTTGCCGAGCAGCCTGGAGAGCTCCGCCATGTCGGCGGGCGGCAGCTCCCGGAACGCGTCGATCAGCCAGCGTTCATGCGCCTGCGCCACTTCCTGGAAGCGCTGCCGGCCGCTGGGCGTCAGGGCCAGGTGCAGGACCCGGCGATCGGTCTGCGACGGCCGCCGTTCGACCAGGCCGTCGCGCTCCAGGCGGTCCACCACGCCGGTCAGGTTGCCGTTCGACACCATCAGGTGCCGCGACAGCTCGGTCATGGTCTGCGGTTCGCCCAGGCGATCGAGCTCGGCGAGCACGTCGAATTGCGGCAGGGTGATGCCGAAGTGCCGGCGCAGGCGGCTGCGCAGCTGCTGTTCCAGCAGGGTGGTGCAGGACAGCAGGCGCAGCCACAGCCGCAGCGCTGCCTTGTCTTCGTTCTGAGGCGCGGAAGGCCTGGCGATGCCGGCATCCATCACATCACCTCGCCGCCGGCGACTGCGATCGCCTGGCCGGTGACTGCCGCGGCAGTAGGGCCGCACAGCCAGGCGACGGCATCCGCCACTTCCTCCGGGCGGATCAGGCGCCGTTGCGGGTTCAGGCTGGTCAGCCGGCGCAGTGCCTCCTCGCGCGAGCGGCCGCTCTCCGTGCTGATATTGCGCAAGGCATCCTCCACCAGGTCCGTTTCGGTGTAGCCGGGACAGACGGCATTCACGGTGATGCCCTCGCGTGCCAGCTCCAGGGCCAGAGCTCGGGTCAAGCCGATCAGGCCGTGCTTGGATGCGCAGTAGCCGGCCACGAACGGGTAGCCCTTCAGGCCCGCCGTGCTGGCGATGTTGACGACCCGGCCCCAGCCGGCTGCCCGCATGGCCGGCAGCGCCGCCTGGATGCAGAGAAAGGCTCCGGTCAGGTTGACATCGAGCTGCCGCTGCCAGTCCCCCAGCGGGGTGTCGGCGACGGGAGAGGAGAGGGCGATCCCGGCGTTGTTCACCAGTACGCTGATCGGGCCAAAGGCGTCGCCGGCCCTGGCGAAGACGGTCTCGACCGCTGCCGGATCGGCGATGTCGGCGGTGTAGGCCGCGGTGCCGGGAATTTGCTCGCAAAGCGCCTCCAGCGGCGCGGCGCGGCGACCGAGGATAGACACCCGCAGGCCCAGCTGTGCCAGGCGCCGGGTAATCGCGGCGCCGATGCCGGTGCCGCCTCCGGTGACGATCGCGTGCAGGCCCTGCAGGCTGGGTGGTGGCGCTGGATCAGTCATCGCTCAAGCTCCCTCGGCACAGCGGGATCATGACTGCCCCGCACTTGATCGAACGCAGCCATCCGGGCGCGCAGTGGCGGCGGGATCGGGTGGCTTCTGAGCACCGGGGCCGACAGGTCCGCCATTACCAGGACGGCATTCGCCTCGAAGCGCGGCGCTGCGTTGCAGCTGGCGCTGATGTGCAGCTCGACGGTGCGATTGCCGAGGCGAGCGACCTGCAGGCAGAGCCGGATCCGCTCGCCGCGCACGACCGGGGCATGCAGCCGCAGCGACAGCTCACCGGCAGGAACGCCGATGCGGCGCTCGAAGTGCAGCTCGGCAAACGACAGCGCCAGGCCCTGCGCGAACCACTCCTCCACGACCTGGTTGACCAGCTCGAAATAGCGGTCTGGCTGCAGCAGGCCGCCCTGCCCGCACTGGCTGCCCCGTATCCATGTCTCGATGCTGAAACCCGCCATGCCTGTCTTCTTGTGCTGCCCGCTGGTCTGCGGCGTCCGCTAGGGAAGATACCGGAGCGGCCGATTTGTTTCAATCTTAAAATATATCAACAGAAAGTTTGCGTCTGCGTGCCAGGTTTGTAGATGTATATAAAATTGACGCGTAAAGTATAGGCCGTATACTGCCGGGACGCGACAGCGACCCGGCCAGGACCGGCGAACAAGGGGCAGCACTATGAAGATCAGCATCATCGGCGGCGGACCCGGCGGGCTTTATTTCGCCATCCTCATGAAGAAGCGGTGGCCGAGCTGCGACATCAGCGTCTATGAGCGGAATGCCCCGGACAGCAGTTTCGGGTTCGGGGTGGTGTTCTCCGACGAGACGCTGGGCTTCCTGGACGACTACGACAATCCCACCTACGAGGCCATCCGACGCAGCTTCGCCTACTGGGACGACGTCGACGTGCACTTCAAGGGCGAGGTGATCCGCTGCGGCGGCAACGGTTTCTGCGGCTGCTCGCGGCTGACCTTGCTGCGCATCCTCCAGGACCGGGCACGGGAGCTGGGCGTCGCGCTGCATTTCCACACCGAAATCACCGACCTCGGGCGGTTCGCCGACAGCGACCTGATCGTCGCCGCCGAC
>JAJUFY010000169.1 GCA_029263635.1 Ectothiorhodospiraceae bacterium
CGCAAGAGCCACAGCCAGATCAAGCTGCCGGCCACCAGCGCCGGGACCCGCGGCCCGCGGCAGACCCGGACGGTGACGGTCGAGGTGCGCCGGCGGCGCACCTATGTGCACCGCAGCGTGGTCGAGGCCGAGGAACAGCGGCGCGACGCCGAGGTGCTGGAAGAGGTGCTGCAGGACGACATCAAGCGGGCCGAGGAAGAGGCGCGGCTGCGCGCGGAGGAAGAAGCTCGCCAGCGCGCCGAGGAAGAGGCCCGTCGCGCCGAAGAGGAAGCGCGTGCTGCCGAGGAAGAGGCCAAGCGCAAGGCTGAAGAAGAGGCGAAGAAGGCCCAGGAGACGGCCGCTGCCGAGGCGGCGCCGCAGCCTGAGGCGGAGCCCGAGCCCGAAGCGGCGGCGCCGCAGCCGGCCGAGGAAAAGGAAGCCAAGCCCGCCGCTACTGCTGCCGAGAGCGAGGAAGAAAAGCGTCGCGAGGAAGAGCGCGAGCGGCGGCGGCAGGAGCAGGAGCTCAAGCGCGAGCGCGAGGCCGAGCAGCGTCAGGCTCGCAAGACCGGCGGCAAGGGCCGCAAGCTGCGCGAGGCGCTCTCCATCAGCGGCGACCGCCAGCCGGGCGGCGCCCGCAAGCGCCGCGGCGCGGATGCCGGGCGTCAGCTGCAGCATGGCTTCGAGCGGCCGGTGGCGCCGGTGGTGCGCGAAGTGACGATTCCCGAGGCCATCACCGTCGGCGATCTGGCGCAGAAGATGAGCCTGAAGGCCGCCGTGCTCATCAAGGAGCTGATGAAGCAGGGCATCATGGCCACCATCAACCAGACCCTGGATCAGGATACGGCGGTCTTGATCGTCGAGGAGCTCGGCCACAAGCCCAAGATCGTTAGCGAGAGTGCGGTGGAAGAGCAGCTGATGCAGGAAGTCACTGAGATCGAGGGCGAGCGGGCGCCGCGGCCGCCGGTGGTCACCATCATGGGCCACGTCGACCACGGCAAGACCTCGCTGCTCGATTACATCCGCCGTACCAAGGTGGCTTCCGGCGAGGCCGGCGGCATTACCCAGCACGTCGGCGCCTACCATGTGAAGACGCCGCGTGGCGTGGTGACCTTCCTGGACACGCCGGGCCACGAGGCGTTCACGGCCATGCGGGCCCGTGGCGCCCAGGTCACCGACATCGTGGTGCTGGTGGTGGCGGCCGACGACGGCGTCATGCCGCAGACCGAAGAGGCCATCAAGCATGCCAAGGCGGCCGGCGTGCCGATCGTGGTGGCGGTCAACAAGATCGACAAGCCCACCGCCGATCCGGACCGGGTCCGGCAGGAGCTGTCGATGCGCGAGGTCATTGCCGAGGAGTGGGGCGGCGACACCATGTTCGTCAACGTCTCGGCCAAGACCGGCCAGGGCATCGACGATCTGCTGGAAGCCATACTGCTGCAGGCCGAGGTGATGGAACTCACCGCCGTGGTGGATGCGCCGGCCCAGGGCGTGGTGCTGGAAGCGAGCCTCGACAAGGGCCGCGGCCCGGTGGCCACCGTGCTGGTGCAGCAGGGTCAGCTCAAGCGCGGCGACGTGGTGCTGTCCGGCAAGGAGTGGGGCCGCGTCCGGGCGCTGATCGACGAAACCGGCACCCGGGTCGACAAGGTCGGGCCGTCGATGCCGGTGGTCATCCTCGGCCTCTCCGGCCTGCCCAATGCCGGCGACGACATGCAGGTGGTGCCCGACGAGCGCAAGGCGCGCGAGGTGGCCCAGTACCGCTCCGGCAAGTCGCGCGACGTGCGGCTGGCGCAGCAGAAGGCGGCCAGCATGGACGACCTGTTCAACCAGCTGCAGGCCGACGAGATCAATACCGTCAACCTGGTGATCACGGCCGACGTCAGCGGTTCGGCCGAGGCGCTGCAGCAGGCGCTGGTTGCGCTGTCGACGCCGGAGGTGCGGGTCAATGTGGTATCGACGGGCGTCGGCGCCATCAACGAGTCGGACGTCAACCTGGCACTGGCGTCGAACGCCCTGCTGATCGGCTTCAACGTCCGCGCCGACGGCGCGGCGCGCCGGCTGGTGCAGGAATCCGGCGTCGACCTGCACTACTACAGCGTCATCTACCACGCGATCGAGGAGCTCAAGAGCGCGATCAGCGGCATGCTCAAGCCGGAAGTGCAGGAGCGCATCATCGGCTTGGCCGAAGTTCGCGACGTGTTCCGCTCTTCCAAGATCGGCCAGATCGCCGGCTGCCTGGTCACCGAGGGCGTGGTGCGCCGGCGCAACCCGATCCGGGTGCTGCGCAACAACGTGGTGATCTTCGAGGGCGAGCTGGAGTCGCTGCGGCGCTTCAAGGACGACGTCAACGAAGTGCAGGCCGGCACCGAGTGCGGCATCGGCGTCAGGAACTACAACGATGTCCGCGTCGGCGACCAGATCGAGTGCTACGAGCGGGTCGAGGTGGCGCGCCAGCTGTAAGGCGCGCCAGGCAAGCATAGCGAGGAGCGTCATGCCCAAGGACTTTCCCCGGACGCGGCGGATCGGCGACCAGCTCCAGCGGGAGCTGGCCGAACTGATCCGCGACGAGGTCCGCGACCCGCGGGTCGGCATGGTGACGGTGTCGGCGGTCGAAGTGACCCGGGATCTGGCGCACGCTAAGGTGTTCGTGGCGGTGCTCGGCGGCGACGCGGAGCAGACCGCCGCCACCCTGGAGGCGCTGAAGAGCGCCGCCGGCTATCTGCGCAAGCTGCTCGGGCAGCGCCTGCACCTGCGCACGGTGCCGGCGTTGCACTTCCATTACGATGAATCGTTCGACCGCGGTGCCCGGCTGTCGGAACTGATCGATCGCGCCGTTGCCCGCGACCAGCGGGACAAGGGCGACTCCTGACCCACGGCAGGTTCACATGCCACGCATCCAGCGCCGTCCCGTCGACGGCATTCTCTTGCTCGACAAGCCGGCCGGGCTCAGCTCCAACGCCGCGCTGCAGAAGGTCCGCTACCTGCTGCGGGCCAAGAAGGGCGGGCACACCGGGAGCCTGGACCCGCTTGCTACCGGCATGTTGCCGCTGTGTTTCGGCGAGGCCACCAAGGTCTCCGGGTTCCTGCTCGACGCCGACAAGCGCTACCGGGTTGGAATCCGGCTCGGTATCACGACCACGACCGGCGACAGCGAAGGCGAGGTGCTGGAGACCCGCCCTGCAGAGCAGCTGACGCAGGCGCAGGTGGAGGCCGCACTGGAGCAGTTCCGTGGCGAGATCGAACAGGTGCCGCCGATGTATTCGGCCCTCAAGCACGAGGGCCAGCGGCTGTATCGGCTGGCGCGCCAGGGGCTCGAGGTGGAGCGGCGGCCGCGTCCGGTCACCATCCACGCGCTGACGCTGCTGGACTTCCAGCCCGGGTGGCTGGAACTGGACGTGCACTGCTCGAAGGGGACCTATGTTCGCAGCCTTGCCGAAGACCTGGGCGAGGCGCTGGGGACCGGCGGTCATGTCGAGGCGCTGCGGCGGACCGGGTTGGGTCCCTTCGATGCCGGACGCATGATCACGCTGCCGGAGCTGGAGGCGCTGGCGGCGGAGGGGCCGGCGGCGCTGGAAGCCGTACTGCTGCCGGTCGACAGCGCCCTGGCCGATTGGCCGGAAGTGCAGCTGGGCGCGGATGCCGCCTATTACTTCCGCCAGGGGCAGCCGGTATTCGCGCCCCAGGCGCCGCGTGCCGACTGGTTGCGGGTGTACGGACCAGGGCCCAGTTTCATCGGCATGGGACGAATGCAGGATGACGGCCGGGTAGCTCCGAAGCGCTTAATGGCGCAGCCGGTCCAGGCCGGTACGAATACTTCCGGCGGAGCCTCGGGTTAGCTTGTTTGCCCAGAAGGCCGGGGATACAATGGCCGTCTTTTTTAGCAGGGAGCCTGTCGGAATTGACGGCAACACGGCGTCAAATCCAACAGGCTTCCCGGGATTGTCCGCAGATTCTTATTGTTCACTTGGAGTTGTCGAATGTCCTTGAGCGCTTCCCAGAAGGCCGAGATTGTCAAGAACTACCAGCTGGCGGAAGGCGATACCGGTTCCACCGAGGTACAGGTGGCGCTGCTGACCGCCCGCATCGAACACCTGACCAACCACTTCCAGACCCACAAGCAGGACCACCACTCCCGCCAGGGCCTGCTGCGGCTGGTCAGCCAGCGCCGCAAGCTGCTGGATTACCTGAAGCGGACGGATCTGCAGCGTTATCAGAGCCTCATCGAGCGGCTTGGTCTGCGCAAGTAAGCGTTCTTTATTAACCATTGACGGTTGAGTTCTAGTGAATCCAGTCGCAACGAAGAGCTTCCAGTACGGTGACCACACGGTCACCATCGAAACCGGTCACATAGCGCGCCAAGCCAACGGCGCGGTGACCGTCAACATGGGCGGGACGGTAGTTCTGGTCACGGCGGTGGCGAAGCGCCTCGACGTGCCCAAGGATTTCTTCCCACTCACGGTCAACTATCAGGAACGCACCTACGCAGCCGGGCGCATCCCCGGCGGTTTCTTCAAGCGTGAAGGGCGTCCCTCCGAGAAGGAAACCCTGACCTCCCGCCTGATCGACCGGCCGATCCGGCCGCTGTTCCCGGAAGGCTTCACGGATGAGGTGCAGGTCGTCGCGACTGTGCTGTCCATGAACCCGGAGGTCGATCCGGACATCCCGTCGATGATCGGCGCCTCCGCGGCGCTCGCGATCTCCGGCATTCCCTTCGACGGCCCGATCGGCGCCGCCCGCGTCGGCTACAAGAACGGCCAGTTCCTGCTCAACCCCACCATCAGCCAGCTCAGCGATTCCGACCTTGATCTGGTGGTCGCCGGCACGGAGCAGGCGGTGCTGATGGTCGAGTCCGAGGCCAAGCTGCTGCCGGAAGAGGTGATGCTCGAGGCGGTGATGTTCGGCCATCGCGAGATGCAGGCCGTGATCAGCGTGGTCAAGGAGCTGGCTGCGGAAGTCGGCAAGCCGCGCTGGGATTGGCAGCCGCCGGCCAAGAACGAGGCGCTCATCAAGGCGCTGGCCGAGATTGCCGAGCAGCGGCTGAACGAGGCCTACCGGATCTCCGAGAAGCAGGCCCGGCATGCCGCCATCGAGGACATCCGCGCCGAGGTGCTGGCCAAGCTGGTCACCGGCGACGAGAACGGCTTCGATGAGAAGGACGTGCTGAACGCCTTCAAGGACCTCGAGAAGAATATCGTCCGCGGCCGCATCCTGGCCGGCGAGCGCCGCATCGACGGCCGCGATACCCGCACCGTTCGCCCGATCAGCATCAAGGTCGGCCTGCTGCCCCGCACGCACGGCTCGGCGCTGTTCACCCGCG
>JAJUFY010000188.1 GCA_029263635.1 Ectothiorhodospiraceae bacterium
GCACCACGGTGTCCGCTATACGGAGCCGGCCCTGGTGGCCGCGGCGGAGCTGTCGGCACGGCATATCACCGACCGGCGCCTGCCGGACAAGGCCATCGACGTCATCGACGAGGCCGGCGCCCGCATCCAGCTGTCGCCGCCGTCCAAGCGGCGCAAGACGGTCAGCGTCCAGGATGTCGAAGCCATCGTCGCGCACATCGCCCGCATCCCGCCGAAGCGGGTGTCGTCCAGCGACATGCGGGTGCTGGAATCGCTGGAAAGCGATCTCAAGCGGGTGATCTACGGCCAGGACCACGCCATCGAGGCGCTGGCGTCGACCATCAAGATGTCGCGTGCCGGCCTCGGCTCGCCACAGAAGCCGGTCGGCTGCTTCCTGTTCGCCGGGCCGACCGGGGTCGGCAAGACCGAGGTGACCCGCCAGCTCGCCGAGGTGCTGGGCATCCACCTGATCCGCGTCGACATGTCCGAGTACATGGAGCGGCACACGGTGTCGCGGCTGATCGGCGCTCCGCCCGGCTATGTCGGCTTCGACCAGGGCGGCCTGCTGACCGAGGAGGTCATCAAGCACCCGCACTCGGTGGTGCTGCTCGACGAGATCGAGAAGGCGCACCCGGATGTGTTCAACCTGCTGCTGCAGGTGATGGACCACGGCACGCTGACCGACAACAACGGCCGGCACGCGGACTTCCGCAACGTGATCCTGGTGATGACCACCAACGCCGGGGCCGAGCTGATGAGCCGGCCGTCGATCGGCTTCACGCCGCAGGACAACAGCTCCGACGGCATGGAGGCGATCCGCCGCAGCTTCTCGCCGGAGTTCCGCAACCGGCTGGATGCCATCATCCAGTTCAACCCGCTGGGTCCGGATGTGGTGCTGCGGGTGGTCGACAAGTTCATCAAGGAACTCCAGCAGCAGCTGGCCGACAAGCGGGTGACCCTGGAGGTCGACGACGAGGCGCGGCTGTGGCTCGCCGAGAAGGGCTACGATCCGAAGATGGGCGCGCGGCCGATGGCGCGGCTGATCCAGGAGCAGATCAAGCGGCCGCTGGCCGAGAACCTGCTGTTCGGCGAACTGGCCGGCGGCGGCCACGCCAAGATCAGCCTGGGCGAGGACGACCGGCTAGCCTTCGAGCTGCAGGCCAAGGACAGGGAACTGGTGCACTAGCGGACGGAGCCGGGCGGCGCGCGTCGTGCCGCCCGCCTACCGTGGCGGGAAGATCAGCGGGCGCGGTAGGTGATGCGGCCTTTGGTCAGATCGTAGGGAGTCAGCTCCACCGTCACCGTATCGCCGGTCAGGATACGGATGTAGTTCTTGCGCATCTTGCCCGAGATATGGGCGGTCACGATGTGGCCGTTCTCGAGCTGCACGCGGAACATGGTATTGGGAAGCGTATCGATGATCTTCCCCTGCATCTTGATCGAGTCTTCTTTCGCCATTCAGTCTCTCAGTTCATTCCCGTGTTAAAAGACGGACTGGATTGATAGAGGCGGGATTCTAGCAGAGTCCCCGCCGCTGTCACCTGCCGCTCACTCGCCTCCAGATATTGCCGTCGTAGATTTCGTGCGGTACGAAGTCGGCCTTGTAGCGCATTTTCGCCGATTCGGCGATCCAGTAGCCCAGGTACAGATAGTCCAGTCCCAGTCGCTGCGTTTCCTGCAGCAGCCAGACGATGGCCAGCGTGCCCAGGCTGCGCGCGGCCAGCGTCGGTTCGTAATAGGTGTAGACGGCCGACAGGCCGTTGCGGAGCTCGTCCACGGCGCTGACCGCCAGCAGCCGGCCGTGCTCGCGGAATTCGTAGAACAGGCTGTCACCCCAGGATGTGGTGAGGAATTCCAGATACTGCTGGGGCGTCGGGTCGGCCATCTGGCTGCCGGTATGGCGCTCGGCGATGTAGCGCCGGTAGAGCTCGAAATGGTCCGGCCGGAACGCCGGCGGCACGACATGGACACGGATGTCGCGATTGGCGGCCAGGCAGCGCCGGTGCCGGCGGCTGAGCCGGAATTCCCGCACCGGAATCCGCAGCGACTTGCAGGCGTTGCAGGTCCGGCAGCCAGGGCGATACACATAGTCGCCGCTGCGGCGAAAGCCCTGCTCGACCAGCGAGCTGTAGATGCTGCTGTCCAGCGGCTGGCGAGGATCGACAAACAGCGTGCGGGCCTGGCGGTCGTCGAGGTACGCGCAGGGGTGCTCGCCTGTCGCGTAAATCGACACCGGTCGAACCTGCGGCTGCGGGTGTGGCTTCATGCGAGTGTCGAGCCTCCGACAATAGTGCTCTTCGAAGACGACCGAGACGGCGTGCTGGTTATTCTACGGTTCCTGCTGGAAGCGCCCACGCAGCATCCACCGCGGTCGCCGGATCCCGACATGGGGGCACACGTCTCCAGAAGGCTTAGATAGAGGCGGGCGGGGATGGCTCCAAGGGACCGGTCAGCGGCGTGTAGTCCGGATCGAAGCGCCAGGGCCCCGGCTTGCCGGCCCGCTCCAGCGCCACCTGCAGCAGGTCCAGGAAAGCCGCGCGGGGGATGCTGCGCGCTCCAAGCCGGGCGAGATGCTCGGACGGCAGCTGGCAGTCGATCAAGGCATAGCCCCAGCGGTGCAACTGGCCGGCCAGCCAGGCCAGTGCGACCTTGGAAGCATCCGATTCCCGGCTGAACATGGACTCGCCGAAAAAGGCGCCGCCGATGGCGACGCCGTAGAGCCCGCCGACCAGACGACCGTCCCGGTAGACTTCGACCGAGTGGGCGAGGCCGCGTTCATGCAGGGCCGTGTAGGCGCGGATCATGTCGGCGGTAATCCAGGTGCCGGGCTGGCCGGCGCGGGGTTCCGCACAGGCCCGCATGACGTCTTCGAAGGCGCGGTCGAAGACCACCTCGAAGCCGGCATTGCGAATGCGCTTGCGCAGGCTGCGGGCCATGCGGAACTCGGTCGGGAACAGCACGCCGCGGGGATCCGGGCTCCACCAGAGGATTTCCTGGCCTTCCGAGAACCACGGGAAAATGCCGCCGCAGTAGGCGCGCTCCAGCCGTTCCGGGGACAGCGAGCCGCCAATGGCGAGCAGGCCGTTCGGATGCTCGAGCGCGCTGTCGGCCGGCGGGAAGGGGGCGGTTTCGTCGTCCGGCGGCAGCCAGACCGGCAGCAGCAGGGGTGCCCGTTGCCGTGGTTTCGGATCCATCGCCTCAGTCCTCCCGTCGGAAGGGGCTGCGCGCCCTGAGATTATCCATATAGCCGTCCAGGTACTGCCGCTCGCGGCCCAGGAAATCCTCGATCGCCTGCCGCAGCCGGGGATCCCGGATCCAGTGCGCGGAGTGGGTCGGCGTCGGCAGGAAGCCGCGGGCCACCTTGTGCTCGCCCTGCGCGCCCGGCTCGAAGCGCTTGAGGCCGTGGCGGATGCAGTAGTCGATGCCCTGGTAGTAGCAGGTCTCGAAATGCAGCCCGCTGAGTTCTACCGAACTCCCCCAGTAGCGTCCATAGAGGGTGTCGCTGCTGCGCAGGAACAGGGCGCCGGCGACGGTCTTCCCCTCCAGGCGTGCCAGCACCAGCAGCAGCCGGTCCCCCAGCCCATCGCCCAGTGCGCGGAAAAAGGCGGCATCGAACACCGGTTCGTTGCCGTAAGCGAGGAAAGTGCTGCGGTAGAACCGCTCGAAGACGGACCAGTCGTGATCGCCGACCTCGTCGCCATGCAGCCACTCGAACTCCACTCCAGCCGCCTCGACGCGACGGCGTTCCTGGCGCAGGTTTTTGCGCTTCTTGGAGCTGAAGGTCGACAGGAAGTCATCGAAGTCGCGGTAGCCGCGGTTCTCCCAGTGGAACTGGCAGCCTGTACGCAGGACATAGCCGGCGTCCTGCAGCCGTTCGGCGAGCGCGCTGTCCGGGAACAGCCAGTGGGCGGAGCTGAAGCCGTTGTCGCTGACCAGCTGGCGGGCGGCGGCGGCGAGCATGGGCACGGCCGTTTCGGCCGCCACGCCGGGGGCGAGCAGGATCCGCGGGCCGGTGACCGGCGAGAAGGGAGCGGCGACGATCAGCTTCGGATAGTAGGGCAGGCCACTGCGGGCATGGGCCTCGGCCCAGCTCCAGTCGAACACGAACTCGCCCCAGGAATGGCCCTTGAGATAGGCGGGCGCGGCCGCAAGCAGTCGTCCGTCGGCTTCCAGCAAGAGATGCGCCGGCTGCCAGCCGGTGTCCGGTCGAACGCAGCCATGCGCTTCCAGCGCGTTCAGGAATTCGTGACGCAGGAAGGGGTTATCGGTGCCTTCTAGACTGTTCCACAGGGCTGGAGCGACCTCTGCGAGCCGCTGGACGACACGTACTTGCATAGAGAAACCGGAGGACACGGTAGATTCCCGGAAGGACCCGAGCGGCAGCCGACCAGCCGCCTCATGTATAATTGCACGGCATGAAATTCATCTGCCGCCGCCGCAGTGAGATCCAGGTCATGGCGCGGCGGCTCGATTCGTCGGATGGTGGAGGCCAGGCTGCGCCGGTGCAAGCGCGGCACATGTCGACGAGACAGGGAGCAAGTCTGAGCATGCTGGCAAATTGGCTTGTAGTTCGATAAGTTGCATCAGTTTCTTAAGTAACTCATAACGATAGTCGCCGTGGCCAAATCCGATTCCGCCAAGCCGCTGCCGTCGCCGCTCGGCCAGCATATCAGCCGTGGTCTGCGCGAAGCCGGCCTGCTCATGCTGCTCGCGCTGGCGGTCTACCTGCTGGTTGCGCTGGCGACCTACCATGCCGGCGACCCCGGCTGGAGCTACAGCGCGCCGGTCAAGCAGGTCCAGAATGCCGGCGGCACCGTCGGCGCCTACTTTGCCGACATCACGCTGTACCTGTTCGGTTACCTGGCCTACCTGTTCCCGGTGATGATTGCCTGGGGAGCGCTGCAGGTGTACCGCTGGCA